>CAMLKV010000044.1 GCA_946480635.1 uncultured Flavobacterium sp. | reverse complement strand
ATATTCATAAAAAAGAAGGAGTTTCTGCACTTGAAGTTGTAATGACTAAAATTGGTGCTGGAGGTAAATTCGATAAAGATTCTTATAAAGTTTCTGGAGGTCTTCACGGAGTTGGGGTATCGTGTGTTAATGCACTTTCTGATCACTTACGTGCGACGGTTTACAAAGACGGAAAAGTATATGAGCAGGAATATGAAAGAGGAAAGGCTTTGTATCCTGTAAAACAAATTGGAACAACTGATAAAAGAGGAACAACAGTTACTTTCAAACCGGACGGAACTATTTTTACACAAACTTTAGAATATTCTTATGATACGTTAGCTGCACGTATGCGTGAATTGTCTTTCCTTAATAAAGGAATCACAATTACATTAACAGACAAGCGCGACATTGATGATAAAGGAGTTGTAAGAAGTGAAACTTTTCATTCACAAGAAGGTTTAAAAGAATTTGTTAAGTTTTTAGATGGAAATCGTGTGCCTATTATTGGTCACGTTATTTCAATGGAAAATGACAAAGGGGAAATTCCAGTTGAAGTAGCTTTGATTTATAATGAAAGTTATTCAGAGAATATTTTTTCTTACGTAAATAATATCAATACTCACGAAGGAGGAACACATTTACAAGGTTTCCGTATGGGATTAACTCGTACGTTAAAAAAGTATGCGGATGCTTCGGGATTATTGGATAAATTAAAATTTGAAATCTCAGGAGATGACTTCCGTGAAGGTTTAACAGCTATTATTTCGGTAAAAGTTGGTGAGCCGCAATTCGAAGGTCAAACAAAAACGAAATTAGGAAATAGAGAAGTAGTTTCTCCTGTTTCTCAAGCAGTAGCTGAGATGTTGGAAAACTATCTTGAGGAAAACCCGAATGATGCTAAAATCATCGTTCAAAAAGTAATTCTTGCAGCTCAGGCACGTCACGCAGCGAAAAAAGCTCGTGAAATGGTACAGCGTAAGACCGTAATGGGCGGCGGCGGATTACCAGGTAAATTGTCTGATTGTTCAGAACAAGATCCAGAAAGATGTGAGATTTTCCTTGTCGAGGGAGATTCGGCAGGCGGAACAGCAAAACAAGGTCGTGACCGTGCATTCCAGGCTATTTTACCATTACGAGGTAAGATTCTGAATGTTGAAAAAGCAATGCATCATAAAGTATTCGAAAATGAAGAGATTCGAAATATTTTCACGGCTTTAGGTGTTACCATTGGAACTGCTGAAGATAGTAAAGCATTGAACTTAGAGAAATTACGTTACCATAAAGTAGTAATCATGTGTGATGCTGATATTGATGGTAGTCACATTTCTACTTTGATATTAACATTCTTCTTCCGTTTCATGAAAGAACTAATTGAAGAAGGGCACGTGTATATTGCAACTCCTCCATTATACTTAGTTAAAAAAGGAAACAAAAAAGAATATTGTTGGAACGAAACGCAACGTGATCAGGCTAATGAAAGAATGGGTGGAGGAGCTAACATTCAACGTTATAAAGGTCTTGGAGAGATGAATGCTGAACAATTGTGGGAAACTACATTAAATCCAGAATATAGAACATTACGTCAAGTTAATATTGATAGTTTGACTGAAGCAGATCGTGTGTTTTCAATGTTAATGGGTGATGAGGTTCCACCTCGTAGAGAGTTTATCGAGAAAAATGCAGTATATGCAAATATTGATGCTTAATTAATAGATTAATCAACCAAAATTATACATAAAATGAAAGTTACTATAGTTGGAGCTGGAAACGTTGGTGCTACTTGTGCAGATGTTATGGCTTACAGAGGAATTGCAAGCGAGATTGTTTTGCTTGATATTAGAGAAGGTTTTGCTGAAGGTAAAGCTTTAGATATCACGCAATGTGCTACAAATACTGGATTTAATACTAAAGTTACTGGTGTTACTAATGACTATTCAAAAACTGCAGGAAGTAATGTAGTTGTAATTACTTCAGGTATTCCAAGAAAACCAGGAATGACTCGTGAAGAGTTAATTGGTATTAATGCAGGGATTGTAAAATCAGTAGCAGAAAGTTTATTGCAACATTCTCCTGAGGCTATTTTCGTAATTGTTTCTAATCCTATGGATACAATGACGTATTTAGCATATAAATCATTAGGGTTGCCTAAAAACAGAATCATCGGAATGGGTGGAGCTTTAGATAGTTCACGTTTTAGAACATATTTGTCTTTAGCATTAGATAAGCCCGCTAATGATATTTCAGCAATGGTTATTGGTGGTCATGGTGATACAACTATGATTCCTTTAACGCGTTTAGCTTCTTATAACGGAATTCCTGTATCTCAATTCTTATCGCAAGAACAGTTAGATAAAGTGGCGGCCGATACTATGGTGGGTGGTGCTACATTGACTGGATTATTAGGAACTTCTGCTTGGTATGCTCCGGGAGCTTCTGTGGCTTATTTAGTAGATTCTATTCTAAACGATCAAAAGAAAATGATTGCATGTTCTGTTTTTGTTGAAGGAGAATATGGTCAAAATGATATTTGTATTGGAGTGCCATGTATCATTGGTAAAAGCGGTATCGAAGAAATCATCGATATTAAATTAAATGATGCTGAAAAAGCACTATTTGCTAAAAGTGCTGATGCAGTTCGTAGCATGAATGATGCCCTAGCAACAGTTTTAGGATAAGCTTTTGAAAATAAATACAAAAAGACTGCTTTTTTGCAGTCTTTTTTTTGATATTAATCGATAAATAAATTGGTTAATCACATTCAGAATTATATATTTGCACGTTTTCTAAAATTGGGGCAGTGTCTTTGTGTCTCATTTATATTAAACTAACCAAAACAAAACAAAAAGAATTAATTAATTTTTACAAAGAATGCAGAATAGAGGACTTATTAAATTTTTTGCAATTTTGTTTGCAGTGGTAAGTATTTACCAACTGTCGTTCACCTTTGTGGCAAACAAAGTTAAAAGTGATGCAAAAGCATTTGCAAAAGGAGATCAGGAAAAAGAAATCAAATACCTTGATTCAATTGGTAAAGAAAAAGTATTTTTAAACTTTTTCACTTACAATGAGGTTGCTGACAAGCAAATCAACAAAGGTCTTGACTTAGAGGGAGGTATCAACGTTACTCTTCAAATTTCAGTAAAAGACGTATTAAAAGGTTTAGCAAACAATACTGCTAATCCAGTTTTTAATAAAGCGCTTGCTGACGCAAAAAAGAATCAAAAAGGAAATCAATCATATTTAGATGCTTTTTATGATGCTTTTGAAGCGGCTTCTGCTGGTACAGGAACAAAATTAGCTTCTCCTGATGTTTTTGGTAACAGAAACTTAGCTGAAGAAATCAATTTCAATATGTCTGAAAGCCAAGTAAAAAGTGTAATCAATAAAAAAGTTGATGAGTCAGTAGAAAGTGCTTTTGGCGTATTACGTGAGCGTATCGACAAATTTGGTGTTACACAACCCAACATTGTTAAGTTAGGAAACACAGGACGTATCTTGGTTGAATTACCAGGTGCAAAAGATGTTGACCGTGCTAAAAAATTATTATCATCTACAGCTCAATTAGAGTTTTGGGAAACTTTCAAAGTTGAAGAAGTTGGTAATTATTTAATGACAGTTAATGAAGCTTTAAAGAAAACTGAAAAAGCTCCAGTTGCTGAAGCAGCAAAAGCTACATCAAAAATTGATTCGTTATTGGTAGATAAATCAAAAGATTCTGCAACTGCAAAAAAAGGAGACAATCCTTTATTCGATAAATTAATGCCAATCAGCCAAAGTGGTCCAATCCTAGGTATGATTGCAACAAAAGATACTGCTGCTGTTAATGCGTACTTAAAAAGAGCTGACATAAAAGCATTATTACCTTCAAACTTAGCTGATGCAAAATTTGTTTATGGAAAACCAAGAACAGAAGACGCTGAAGCAGTAGAAATGTATGCTTTAAAAGGAAACAGAACAAATACTCCTCCAATGAGTGGAAGTGTACTTGTTGATGCTTCAGATTCATTTGACCAAATGGGTAAACCATCCGTTACTATGCAAATGAACGGTAAAGGAGCAAAAATCTGGGAAGAATTAACAGGTAGAGCTTATTCACAACAAAGTAATATCGCTATTGTTTTAGATAATATCGTTTATTCTGCACCTGGTGTTACTTCAGGTCCTATTGCTGGTGGTCGTTCAGAAATTTCTGGTGTATTTAGTGTTGAAGAGACTAAAGACTTAGCAAACGTTTTACGTGCTGGTAAATTACCTGCTGCTGCAGAAATCGTTCAGTCAGAAGTTGTTGGTCCATCATTAGGGCAAAAAGCTATTGATAACGGTACTACATCTGCAATCGTAGGTTTATTATTAGTATCATTATGGATGTTAATTTATTATGGTAAGGGAGGATTATATGCTAATATTGCTTTAGTAGTTAACTTATTATTCTTATTTGGTATTTTGTCAAGCTTAGGTGCTGTATTAACATTACCTGGTATTGCTGGTATCGTTTTAACATTAGGTACTGCTGTAGATGCTAACATCATTATATATGAAAGAGCAAAAGAAGAACTTCATCATGGATTAAGTTTAGGAGAAGCGGTTAAGAAATCTTTCTCTTGGACTGGTGCTATGCGTTCAATTATTGATGCAAACGTTACTCACGTATTAACTGGAGTTATTTTGTACATCTTTGGTTCAGGTCCTATCAAAGGTTTTGCTACTACTTTATTAATAGGTATTGTTACTTCATTATTTACATCAATCTTTATTACTAGAATTTTATTAGAGAGAGCTGTAGCTAAAAATGAAAACCTAACATTTACTACAAGCTGGTCTAAAAACTGGTTCCAAGGTTTCAATTTTGATTTCTTAAAAATTAAAAAATTCACATATATTTTCTCTTCATTGGTTGTTATCATTTCTGTGATTTCATTCTTTGTGAACGGATTAGATGAAGGTGTTGATTTCGTAGGAGGTAGAACTTTCCAGGTAAAATTTGAAAAACCAGTTGAACCATCTGTAGTTTCTGAAGAATTATCTAAAGTTTTTGGAACTACTGAAGCGAAAATATTTGGTGATTCTGATCAGTTAAGAATTACGACTAAATATAAAATTGAAGAAGAAGGTGTTGCAGTTGATGCTGAAGTAAACAAAATGTTATATGACAATTTGAAAAAGCACTTCTCTGCAGACATGACTTATGATAAATTCATTACATTATATGAAGGTAAAAAGTTAGGAGTTCTTTCTGGATCAAAAGTTGGAGCTGCCATCTCTAATGACATCAAGACAAACTCTTTCTGGGCAGTAATTGGAGCTATGTTAGTAGTTGCATTATACTTAATCGTATCTTTCCGTAAGTGGCAATATTCATTAGGAGCTTTAGCTGCTGTAGCACACGACGTAATTTTCGTTTTAGGAGTTTATTCATTATGCTATAAATTTATGCCTTTCCATATGGAAATGGATCAGCACTTTATCGCTGCTATCTTGACCGTAATTGGTTACTCGATGAATGATACTGTAATTGTATTCGATAGAGTTCGTGAGTTCCTTGCAGGAAATACTAAAGGTGATTTTAACCACATTGTAAACGATTCAATTAATACGACATTGTCAAGAACAATCAATACTTCATTAACGATGATTTTAGTATTATTGATTATGTTTATTTTTGGAGGAGAATCAATCAGAGGATTTGTATTCGCAATGTTGATTGGTATCGGAATTGGAACATATTCATCTTTATTCATGGCTACTCCTGTGTTAGTTGATACAATGCCTAAAAAAGATAAAGAAGAAATCGAAAGAAGACATGCTGAATTAAACAAGTAATCTTAGATTTAAACTATATTTGAAGTCCCGAGAAATCGGGACTTTTTACTTTTATAGTATTCAAAAATTACTGCAATAATGTTTTTAGACCGTCAAAATCTAGCGTATGAAAACATTAAGTTGGGATGAATTTGAACGCGTTGAAATGCGAGTAGGGACTATCATTGAAGTTAACGATTTTCCTGAAGCTCGAAAGCCTGCATTTCAATTAACAATCGATTTTGGAAGCGAATTAGGTATTAAAAAGTCATCTGCCCAAATCACAAAAAGATATTCAAAAGATGATTTAATCAATAAGCAGATTATAGCTGTGATTAATTTTCCTAAAAAGCAAATAGGTAAATTTATGAGTGAATGTCTTGTTCTAGGTTCTGTGGGAGAAGATAATGATATTGTGTTGCTTACGAGCGATATGAAAGTTGTAAATGGACTAAGAATAGGATAAAAAAAAGCCCAAATTTTTAATTTGGGCTTTTTTATTTAAATATCGTCAAAATCGATATCTGTAAAGTTGTTTCTTGTTTCTTCATCAGATTTCTCAGAATAATATTCTTTTTTGAAATCTTTTTGATGTCTTTCTGAAATTACCTCTTCTCCTTTTTGTTTAAGGACAAAGTCAGTCATTTCCCCTAAGATATCAGTAAAAGCAGAAAAATCTTCTTTGTACAGATAAATTTTATGTTTTTTGAAATGAAATGAACCATCTTCTTCAGTAAATTTTTTACTTTCTGTAATGGTTACATAATAATCATCAGCTTTTGTTGAGCGTACATCAAAAAAGTAGGTTCTTCTTCCAGCACGCAAAACTTTAGAAAAAATTTCTTCTTTTTCTAACATGTCGTGTTCGTTCATATTCATTCTATCAGATAGGTTTATTGTTTCCCAAATTTGTAAAAAAAAACAGTACGAAACAAAAAATTACAGTAATTCTTTTTCTGCAATTTGTTTTAAATACAATTCTTTGTAATAACCATCTTGGCTTACTAGTTGATAATGAGAGCCTTGTTGAGTAATTTGACCGTTGTCTAAAACTATAATTTTGTTTGCATTTTTAGCAGATGAAACTCTGTGACTGACTATTATTGTAGTTTTGTTTTTACAAACAATTTCTAAATTATTGAGAATAGCCTCTTCAGTTTCTGTGTCAACAGCTGATAAACAGTCATCAAGCAATAAAATTTCAGGATTTTTAATCAAAGCACGTGCAATCGAAACCCTCTGTTTTTGCCCTCCGGATAATGTTATTCCTCTTTCTCCAAGGATGGTATCGTATTTGTCTTTGAAGTTCATAATATTTTCGTGTACATCTGCATATTTTGCAACTTGTATTACTTCATCGTCAGTCGCGTTTTCTTTACCAAATTTAATATTGTTTTTAATTGTATCAGAAAATAGAAAAGCATCTTGTGGTACAACTCCTATACTACTTCTTAAACTTTCAAGGTTAGCTTTAGGAAGTGCAATTCCGTCAATTATTACATCTCCAGAGGTTGGATCATGTAATCTACTTATTAAAGATAGAATGGTAGATTTTCCAGATCCCGTTCTTCCAATAATTGCCAAAGTTTCTCCTTTTTTTACTTCAAAGGAAATATTATCTAATGCTTTAATGTTTGTGTCTTCATATATAAGAGATACATTTTTAAATGTAATCTCTCCTTCAAATTGCATTTTTGTAGAAGTTTCGTTTTTGATATCTGGTTCGATTTTTAAAAATTCATTAATCCTTTTTTGTGAGGCTTCCGCTTCTTGAACTAATGAGGAAACCCATCCTAATGATGCAACTGGCCAAACCAACATATTAATATATAAAATGAACTTTGCTATTACTCCAATATTTGTAATGGAACCGTTTATGTACATAAAACCACCTATTGAAATAATTAATAGGTTACTTATACCTATTAGTAATAACATTAATGGGCCAAAAAACGCTTGTGTTTTGGCTAATTTTAAGCTCTTTTCATTGCTTTCCATTGCAAGATTCGAAAAATCATCTTGTTTATAGTTTTCTATGCTATACGATTTGATAACCCTAACGCCAGAAAAGAATTCTTGTGAAAAGCTTGAAAGTACAGAAAGATTCTTTTGAAACTCTGTACTCTTTTTATTGATTTCAGAGCTAAGTTTGAATATAAAATAGGATAAGATAGGTAAGGGTAGAAGTGTAATAAAGGTTAGCTTTGGGGAAACTCTATACATATAGAATATTACAACAGAAAATCTAATGAATGTATTTATAGTATACATTACAGCGGGACCAACATACATTCTAACTCGGCCAACATCTTCACTGATTCTATTCATTAAATCACCAGTTCTATTTTTTTTGTAAAAATTTTGACTGAGTCTTTCGTATTGCTGAAATACTTCATTTTTTAGATCAAATTCAACATGGCGTGACATGACTATTAATGTTTGTCGCATTAAAAAAGTTAATATACCAGCGATTAATGTGGTAACTATTATCCAGAGAATATTGTTAAGTAGTATTTTTTTTACAGATTCTATATTAGAACTGTCAGATTTGATATGTGATTCGATGGCTGCAATCGAATCACCAATTAATTCTGGAGTATAAAGTGAGAAAAATTGTGCAATTATTGTAATTAAAATACCTCCAATAAAATGGGTTTTGTATTTTAGAAAATAATGGTTTATGTAACTGAGTTCTTTCATTTTAATGATAAATGAGGCTGAAATGTTAATTTTATTGTTTAAAGTTTATTTAATAATCGTGTTTGTTGATAAATGTATAATTATTGATTTATTAATATTATATTAATATTTTGTCTTATTATTGCAAACTTTTAATTTAAAGCGTAATTTTGCACCGACTTTTTTAAAAAGTATAAAAATAAAAAAAAACACACTATAATATGATTACTGAATCTTTAAAAGCTAGTGAGCTTCACAAAATTGACCCAGTATTTGGACAATTATCATTTGATAATCACGAACAAATTGTTTTTTGTAACGACAAAGATACTGGTTTAAATCCATAACACAGTTTTAGGACCAGCTTTAGGTGGTACAAGAATGTGGAAATATACTAACGAATGGGAAGCATTAAACGATGTTTTACGTTTGTCAAGAGGGATGACGTATAAATCAGCTATCTCAGGATTAAATTTAGGAGGTGGGAAAGCAGTTATCATTGGAGACTCTAAAGTTGATAAAACTCCTGAAATGATTGCTAAATTTGGTCAGTATGTTAATTCTTTAAGCGGAAAATATATCACTGCTGAAGACGTAGGAACAACAACAGCCGATATGGATTTAATCCGTAAATATACTGAACATGTAACTGGTATTTCTGAATCAATTGGTGGTTCAGGTAACCCTTCCCCAGTAACTGCTTATGGAGTTTACATGGGAATGAAAGCTGCTGCTAAATATAAATTTGGTTCAGATAATTTAGATGGAAAAAGAGTTTTAGTTCAAGGAATTGGTCACGTTGGTGAAACTTTAGTAGATTATTTAACTGCTGAAGGGGCTAAAGTTGTAATTTCTGATATTAATGAAGATCGTTTAAAAGAAATTGGTAACAAATATGGAGCTAAAATCTTTACTGGTGACGATTTATACAGTGCAGATGTCGATATTTATGCTCCATGTGCATTAGGTGCTACAATTAATGATGAAACAATTGGAAAATTAAAAGCTCAAGTAATTGCCGGAGCTGCTAATAACCAATTAGCTAACGAAATTAAGCACGGTCAAATGTTGAAAGATAAAGGAATTTTATATGCTCCTGATTTCTTAATTAATGCTGGTGGTATTATCAATGTTTATGCTGAAATCGTTAAGTATGATAAGGCAGAAGCTATGCGTAAAACAGAAAATATCTATAACACTACTTTAGAAATTTTCGATTATGCTGATGCTAATAACATTACAACACATGAAGCTGCATTCAAAATTGCTCAAAACAGAATCGATTTGAGAAAAAAAGAATTAGCTAAATAATAGCGTCAAAATTTCTTCTGGCTAAATTTCTTAGAAGTCTAGCTAGGTTTAAATAAAATTGTATTTTTGTGAAGCGAAAGAATTTCTTTCGCTTCATTAATTTTTAAAAGTTCTTATAAGTGCTAAACAGAAGACATATTCGAGTAAAAGTGATGCAAACTCTTTATTCTATGCATCAAAATCATTCTGATAATCTTGAAAAAGAAGAAAAATTCTTATTTCAAAGTATTGAAAATGTTCAAGATTTATATCTTGTTTTAATTTCTACTCTGGTAGAAATGAAAAATAAAGAAGAAGCTTTTATCGAAATTTCTCGTAATAAGCATTTAGCTACCAAAGAAGAAAAAAATCCCAATTTAAAGTTTGTAAATAATGCTGTTTTAGATATTTTGTCTGAAAGTAATTCACTTTCCATTGCAATGGAAAACCGTAAGGTTAATAATTGGAAAGTAAACGATGAATACATTCAAATTCTACTTGACGAAGTAAAGGAAAGTGAACTGTATAAAAATTACATGAATAAAAAAGAGAGTTCATTTGAAGATGATCTACATTTTGTTGTTTCTATGTATTCAGATATTGTAGCTCCTAATATTAAACTTTACGAATATCTTGAAGATCAAAAACTGACTTGGATAGATGATATTCCTTTGGTAAATACATTAATTCTAAAACAACTAAAATCAATTAAGGATACTGACCATATTTTTATGGTTCCTAAATTGTATAATGATGTTGATGATAAAGATTTTGTTAGTCAGTTATTTAGAAAAA
>CAMLKV010000043.1 GCA_946480635.1 uncultured Flavobacterium sp. | reverse complement strand
TCAATTGTATGAATTTCTGTTCCATGTGGATACTGTCTAACCAATACAACTTCCTTACGATTACCTGTAATGGTTATATCTCCGCTATTAGCTATGGCTTCAAGGATAGTTACTTTATCTTGAAAAAGTGTTTTTGTTCCTGGCGAACCAACCTCTCCATTTGTTGTGTAGCGTAAGCCTGCTAATTTTACCAAAACAAACAAGTCAGCTTCTTTATTAAAATATTCATCTAATAATTGCTTTTCAACTTTGGCTCTAACCTCTTCAAGTGTTAGTCCTAAAACTGCAATTTCCCCTAGAACAGGAACTCTTATATTTCCATGATCATTTACAGTAAAACCATCAAAATATAAAGCATCAGTTGAATTACTACTAGCACCACTCGTTGAAGAATTAAACATTTCTACCAACTTTTGATCTAGTGCCTTTAATTTGATACTCAAAACATCATTCACCTGAACACGATATGGTTTTAATGGCACAACTTCAATTGATGTTTCATTTTTCTTTGCATTTGCATCTTGCAGATAGGTTAAATCCTTGTTAGACACACAAGATGTCATAAAAACAAGAAACAGTAAGCAAAGAAAACTATATATTTTATTCATATTTTGAGTCAATTTAAGGAAACAAATATAGTTTTTCATTTCTAATAATGAAATCATATTCATCTAATTATTCTTGATTGAATTCTCGAACGGGATTCGGTTAATTATACTTCTTCCTAAAGTCACTTCATCTGCATATTCGAGCTCATCTCCTACAGAAATTCCTCTTGCAATTGAAGATGTAATTACTCCAGTGTCTTTAATTTGTTTGTAAATATAAAAATTAGTGGTATCGCCCTCCATTGTTGAACTTAAAGCAAAAATTATTTCTTGAACATTACCCAATTTTACTTTTTCAACCAAACTAGAAATATTAAGTTGACTTGGACCAATTCCATCAATTGGTGAAATCTTCCCTCCAAGAACGTGATAAATCCCTCTAAATTGCCCAGTATTCTCAATAGCCATCACATCTCTAATATCTTCCACTACACAAATAACGTGATGATTTCTACTTGTATTAGCACAAATTTCACAAGTATCTACATCTGAAATATTATGACATGATTGACAAAACTTTATATCCTCTCTCATTTTTTGCAAAGCATTTGCAAGAAAATCTGTTTGCTCTTTAGGTTGCTTTAACAAATGTAAAACCAAACGCAAAGCAGTACGCTTACCAATACCTGGTAATTGCGACATTTCATTTACCGCATTTTCCAATAATTTTGAAGAGAAATCCATTGTGCAAAAATAGTCAATTTGGGAGTTGTATAATTTGAAAATTTGAAGATTATTTATGTAAATTGGCACAATCTAAAAACATTTTAAATGAGTCCATTTGCAATTTTATCACTTATAGTAATCTATTTTGGAATTTTATTCTTCATTTCTCATGTTATGAGTAAAAATAACAGTGGAAATGATGCTTTTTTTAAGGCCAATAAAAATTCTAAATGGTATTTGGTTGCTTTTGGAATGATTGGAACAGCACTTTCTGGGGTAACTTTTATTTCAGTTCCGGGTGAAGTTGGAAATCCTGATTTACAATTTAAATATTTTCAGTTTGTATTAGGAAATGCAATAGGCTTTATAATTGTAGCTACAGTTCTACTTCCTTTGTATTACAGAATGAATTTGACTTCAATTTATGGATACATTGAACAACGACTTGGAAAAACTAGTTATAAAACAGCCGCATCTATTTTCCTGATAAGCCGAACCATTGGATCAGCTTTTAGATTGTATTTAGTAGTAATTGTACTTCAACGCTATGTTTTTGATTATTATGGAATTCCATTTACTGTTACTGTATTTTTATCATTATTATTAATTTTTGCTTACACTTATAAAGGCGGATTAAAAACAATCATCATTACTGATACCTTACAAACGTTCTTCTTAGTTTCATCTGTTTTCTTGACCATTTTCTTTATTTGCAAAAGTTTAGATTTATCTGTTTTTCAGGCATTTGAAACCGTTAAAGAGAGCCAATATTCTAAAATCTTCTTTTTTGATGATTATTTAAAAGGAAATTATTTTTGGAAACAAATCTTTGGTGGAATATTCGTAACTATAGCCATGGTTGGTCTTGACCAAGATTTAATGCAAAAGAATTTGAGTTGTGCCAACATTGGTGAAGCCCAAAAAAACATGTTCACGTTTACTGGAATCTTTGTTATTATAAACATTTTCTTTTTAAGTGTTGGAGCCTTATTATATATGTATGCTGAGAAAAATGGTATTGCTGTTCCAATGGTTGATGATGTTGCGAGAACTGACTTTTTATTCCCTGAAATTGCATTAAAATCACTTGGATTAATTCCTGCAATCGTATTTTTATTAGGGTTGACAGCAGCGACATTTGCGACAACCGATTCGGCTTTGACTGCCTTAACAACTTCTTTTTGTGTCGACTTTTTAGGAATGGAAAAAAGCGAAAACATTAATAATCCAAATATCGTTAGAACCCGACATTTGGTTCATATTGGATTTTCTTTTTTAATGTTTTTAGTAATTGTATTTTTCAATGCGGTGAATGATGCTTCAGTGGTGAAAATGATTTTCAAAATTGCTTCATATACTTATGGTCCGCTATTGGGATTGTATGCTTTTGGTTTGTTCATGAAAACCAAAACAGTCAACGACAAATTAGTACCTTTTATTTGTTTAATTTCTCCAGCAATTTGCTATTTCATATCAACATATTCATCAGAATGGTTGGGTGGCTATACAATCGCAGAAGAATTAATCATTATTAACGGATTAATTACTTTTATAGGATTATTGTTTATTAGTAAACCAGCAACTGGCAAAACTAGATTTTAAATGTTGCTTCGAGAGCCTCAGCAACCTTTAGTATTGATTAGTGGTTAATAAAACCAAAGTACAAGCAACCTCATAATTTATTTTGCTTAGATCAAGTATTTTATAAAACTCAGGATTTTCTGTACCAGGATTAAAAATGACTCTTCTTGGATTTAAACCCACGATGTAATCGTAATATTCTTTTTGCCTTTGCGGATTAATATACAATGTTACAGTATCAATATTCTTAAAATCAGGAAAACCTATTTGAACTTCTATATCAAGAACAATTTCATTTTTCAATCCAATTGCCACCACTTCATGATTGTGATGCAACAACCTGTTTATAGCCAAAAAAGAATATCGTTCAGGGTTAGAACTTGCCCCAATAACTAAAGTTTTCATTGTATCTCTGTTTTACTAAATAAAATTAGTATTTTTAATCGGAAATAAATTATTCCTTAACATTACTTTCATATCATCAACGAATTGCCAAGCTAATTTTGCAAAAAACTTATGGATTTATTTTTCTACATTTTCGCCGCTTTATTTTCTGTATTAAACCCTATTGGAGCTATCCCTGTTTTCGTTGGACTAACCAATGGATATACTAGAGAAGAACTTTCAAAAACTTCACGATGGACAGCCATAAATGTTTTTATCATTATGATTGTGGCTTATTTTATGGGTGAATATGTATTGCGTTTCTTTGGAATTAGCTTAGAAGCACTTCGAATTGCTGGCGGAATGATTATTGCCAATTCAGGTTTTGGGTTATTATCTGGAAAAGTAAAAAAACGTAAAGGAATCAACAAAAAGGTAGAAGACGAAGCTCAACAAAAACATGCAATAGCCTTGACTCCACTAGCCATGCCTTTATTAGCAGGACCTGGTTCAATTTCTTTATTAATTGCTTTTTATCAAGAACATAACAATTGGACTGCCGTTTCAATTGCCATTGGCGCTATTTTGGCCGTAGCTTTATCTATTTTCTTAGTCCTAAACAGCGCACACTATTTAGTAAAATATCTTGGAGAAGCAGGAATTATAAAATAAAAAAGTCCGACTGTGTCGGACTTTTTTATGCTTTATTCTTTTGGAAGAAAAACTTCGGCCATCATACAACGGGCACTTCCGCCTCCATATTTTTCTACAGTTTCTAAATTAGAATATAAAATAGAAGTATGTCTTTCTATTTGGGCTATTTGACCTTTGTTTAATGAATTAAAGGCTGACTCGCTCATGACTAAATATGTTTTATCATTTGCTCCTTTTACCTGAAGCATATTTCCAGCAAAAGCATTTAGCTGGCTTTCTGTGATATAAATAATTTCTTTCCCGTCTTGTTTTAAGCTATCAGTAACCGATTTTTTTTCTGTCTTATCATCAATACATTCAGAACATACCACTGCGAAAGTTTCACCAACAGTCATCATCACATTAGTGTGATAAATCAGTTCACGATTTCCTTCAACTGTTTGATACGCATTAAAAATAATTGGTGAATATTCAAAGTCTTCACAGAATTCAATAAATAGCTCTTCATCAGCTCTTGGAGATAGTGCACAATATGCTTTATTGTTTACTCTATCCAAAACTATACTTCCGGTTCCTTCAAGAAAAATTCCTTCTTCTTCCGCCGAAGTATAATCCATAACATCATTTATAACAAAACCTTTATCCTCTATAATGTCCAAGATATCTTCACGACGTTCCAGCCTTCTATTTTCAGCGAACATTGGATATAAAATAACATCGCCATTTTCATGAAATGAAATCCAATTGTTAGGAAAAATAGCATCTGGAGTATCAGTATCCTTAGTATCTTCTACAACAATAACATTTACTCCAACTTCCTGTAATTTATTCACCAACGCATCAAACTCTTGTTGCGCTTTAGCATTAATAGTTGCAGGAAGAATTCCGTTACTATCTTTTTGATAAAAATTATTCACCACTGTTTGTTCATTCATTCTAAATGAAACTGGGCGAATCATTAATATAGTATTGGTTATTTGCTGCATTATCTGTTTTTTATAGTTTCAGTAACCGCTTCTAAAATCTCAAGCGTTACTTCAGCCATTGTATTTTCTTTTTCGTCCAAACAAGGATTTACTTCTACAATTTCAATACAGGCTGTTTTTTTATTTTGTGCCAAAGCAACTAATAAATCTTTAGCTTCATTTTGAGAAATTCCATCTGGAACTGGTGTTCCAGTACCATGCGAAGTCATATCGGGATCCATTGAATCTACATCAAAAGTAACATAAATGATATCGCAATTTTTTAAACGCTCATTAATTCCTTCAACTATCGAAGAAATTCCTTGAATGCGAACATCATTTACAGTAAACCATTTTATTCCAAATTTCTCAATAACCTTTTCTTCTTGCTCTTCGGTATCTCGAACAGCCACATAAACCACATCGTCAGGGTGTATTTTTTGGGTTGTCCCTCCCACATTTTTTAGTTGGTTCCAAAGTGATTCCGTTTCCGAATCGACATCGTTAATCTTACATTCAAGATTATCAATATTCATCACAGATGCTAATGGCATTCCGTGCATGTTTCCTGATGGCGTTGTGTATGGAGTATGAATATCTGCATGTGCATCAATCCAAACTGCTCCAATACGCTTGTCTGGAAAAGCTGATTTTAGTCCTGAAATTGTTCCTCCAGCCGATCCATGATCTGCGGCTAAAATGATTGGAAATGAATTTTTATTGATAATATCTACAACTTTAGAATTAAGTTCTTGATATACTGAAAGAAGTCCGTCTATTCGTTTTGCGAAAGGATATTTTGTAGGTCTGTCTAAATATCCGTTTGTGTTTGTTGTTTTTTCGAGAGTATTTTCACCAAAAAGATAACTCCCCTTTTTCCTGGCAGCAGTTATAATAGCATCTGGCCCCAAAGATGCTCCACGTGTTCCAGCAGTAATTTCAGATTTGTTGATTAAAAAAGTAACATTGGTACTCATAAAGTTTTTAATTTGATTACTGATAAAAGTGCAAAGCAAATCTATCTTCGGACAAATATAAAAAAAAGCCTCTCTAAATGAGAAGCTTTTTAATGTATTTAATAGTAAAGATTTATCTTTTATCCATAGGAACAAATGGTCTTAAAGCGTAACCTGTGTACACCTGACGTGGACGACCAATAGGTTCTTTATTGATACGCATTTCTTTCCATTGTGCTATCCATCCTGGAAGGCGACCAATAGCAAAAAGAACTGTAAACATATCTGTAGGGATTCCTAATGCACGGTAAATGATACCTGAATAGAAATCTACGTTTGGATATAATTTTCTATCAACGAAGTAAGGATCTACTAAAGCTGCTTCTTCCAATTGTTTAGCGATGTTCAGGATAGGATCATTCACTCCTAATTCAGCTAATACTTCATCAGCTGCTTTTTTGATAATTTTTGCTCTCGGATCAAAGTTTTTATACACTCTGTGTCCGAATCCCATTAAGCGGAATGGATCATCTTTATCTTTTGCTCTAGCTAATGCTTTTTGTGCATCTCCTCCATCTTTTTGGATTTGTTCTAACATTTCCAAAACTGCTTGATTAGCACCACCATGTAATGGTCCCCATAATGCAGAAACCCCTGCTGAGATTGAAGCAAATAATCCTGCGTGAGATGAACCTACAATTCTAACTGTAGATGTAGAACAGTTTTGTTCGTGATCAGCATGAAGAATAAATAATTTATCTAAAGCATTGATTACTGTTTGATTTGTTTTGTAAGGACCTGTTGGCAACTCAAACATTAAACGCATGAAGTTTTCAACATACCCTTTTGTATTATCATAGTAATTTAATGGGAATCCCATCATTTTACGATAAGTCCAAGTTGCAATAACTAGGAATTTACCCATTGTTTTACAAATTGCCTCATTCTCTACATTTACAACTTTAGGGTTAAATGCAGTTAAAGCACTTGTAAGCGAAGATAAAACCCCCATTGGATGAGCTGTTTTAGGAAAACCATCAATGATGTTTTTCATCTCTTCGTTTACCAAAGTGTATTTACGAATATCGTTTTCGAATTTTTCTAATTGTGATTTAGTAGGTAACTCTCCAAAGATGACAAGGTAAGATACTTCTAAGAAGTCTGCTTTTTCAGCTAACTCTTCTATTGCATAACCTCTGTAACGAAGAATTCCTTCTTCTCCATCAAGGAAAGTAATATCACTTTTACAAGAACCTGAATTTTTATACCCTGGATCTAAGGTAATCGCGCCAGTTAAAGCACGTAGTTTTTCAATGTCGATAGCTGGTTCGTTTTCACTCCCTATAATAACCGGAAACTCATACTTATTGCCATCGTACTCTAATATCGCTGTTTTTGACATAATGTAATTTGGGAATTAATCTAAATATATAATTTAACAAATTTAGCGAAATATGTATTAAATAAAAAAGTTTTACTGAAACGTTTTCGTTAAATCTTTGATAAAAAATAAAACACTAGTAAAAAACATCTGTTGAATTTCTAGTAAAAGAAAAATTTTGATTTATTCTTTTAATAATTTCAAGAATTTTGATTTTAGAACAAACACATTCAACTAATTTCCAAACAAATAACCATAATTATAGTAATTTTGTAATACCATATTTATTCCATGTAGATTAATTCAGATGAAAGACCAGCCGAAATGAATGTTCTAAAATCACATCTTGCATTATATTTCATTTTTGGAATTCTCTTTTTCTTTTCCATATTTATGGATTGGACTTATGTATCCTATATTACAAAGCCCTTATTTATAGGAGCAATTAGTTTTTACTATATTGAACAAAGCAAAAAGCCAATCAATTATTACAACTGTGCTGTCTTATTCTTATTATTTACCTCAGGAATAATAAATTTATTGGAAGGCTATAGTTATTTTATATATGTTTTACTTTTCAACTTTCTAGCCTACAGTATTCTTTTATTTCAATTGATTAGAGAACTAATCAACAAGAGACTTTATAAGATCGACAAAGAAAATTTCATGTCAATTTTATTGACTTTCATTTTTTTAAGTTGTTTACTATACATTTCATTAGTCATAGTATTTGACAGTTCTTTCGAATTTCACGAAATAATTTTAATATATGATATAACTTTAATTTCTTTTGCCTTCTTTGCCGCTTTTGCATACGTTACTAAGCTTAACCCTAAAAACACTTATTTGATACTTTATGCTTTAGATGTTCTTGTTTGTGAGCTTTTTTATGGGATTTATCATTACTATTACAAATTGGCATTCTTTAGATTTACAAGTGTTTTTTGTTACATCCTTTCCTTTTACTTTTTAATACATTATTTTTTAAAAGAAAGGGAGAAAAAAATTGAAGAATAAAAAAACCCGTTAATTTAAAAACTAACGGGCTAACTTATTATTCTATAAAAAGTAATTACTTCACTTTGAAAGCATTTTTCCCAGGGAAATAAGCAACATCACCTAATTCTTCTTCGATTCTTAATAATTGGTTGTATTTAGCCATGCGATCTGATCGAGAAGCTGACCCAGTTTTAATTTGGCCACAGTTTAAAGCCACAGCTAAGTCTGCAATTGTATTATCTTCAGTTTCTCCAGAACGGTGAGACATTACTGAAGTATAACCTGCATTATGCGCCATATTAACCGCAGCAATAGTTTCTGTCAAAGTACCTATTTGGTTTACTTTAATTAAAATTGAATTTGCAATTCCTTCAGAAATACCACGAGATAAACGTTCAACATTAGTTACGAATAAATCATCGCCCACTAATTGCACTCTATTTCCGATTTTTTCTGTCAATAGTTTCCAACCAGCCCAATCATCTTCATACATACCATCTTCGATAGAAACGATTGGATATTTAGTTGCTAATTCAGCTAAATATTCAGCTTGTTCAGCAGAAGTTCTAACTTTACCTGTAGCACCCTCAAATTTAGTATAGTCATATTTACCATCTACATAAAACTCTGAAGCCGCACAGTCTAAAGCAATCATGACATCTTCTCCAAAAACATATCCTGCTTTTTCAACAGCTAATTTGATCGAATCTAAAGCATCTTCTGTACCACCAGCTAAATTTGGAGCAAAACCTCCTTCGTCACCTACTGCTGTAGATAAATTTCTATCATGTAGTACTTTTTTCAAATTATGAAAAATCTCTGTTCCCATTTGCATAGCATGAGTGAACGAGGTAGCCTTAACTGGCATAATCATAAATTCTTGAAAAGCAATAGGAACCGGAAGCGTATTTCCAGATACACCACCAACGTAACGATATAAAGGTAATCCTAATTCGTTTGCAGCTGCTTTGGCTACAGCCAAAGAAACACCTAAAATTGCGTTAGCTCCTAGTTTAGATTTGTTTGGAGTTCCGTCCAAATCAATCATGATTTTATCGATAAGATTTTGCTCAAAAACTGAAGTTCCAACTAAAGCTTCTGCAATTATTGTATTTACATTTTCAACCGCTTTTAAAACACCTTTTCCCATGAAAGATTTTCCACCATCACGTAATTCAACCGCTTCATGTTCACCAGTTGAAGCTCCTGATGGAACTGCCGCACGTCCAAGGATTCCATTATCTGTTACTACATCAACTTCTACAGTTGGATTTCCTCTTGAATCAAGAATTTGTCTTGCGTGTACTTTTATAATTATGCTCATATAATTTACAATTATGAATTATTTACGAAAATATTTAATATATCTGAATAAACTCTATTTAAAAACTTAATGTTATTAACGATAACGTTTTAGTTTTTAGAAGATTTTATATTTTCTATGAATTGATCGAATAAATAAGATGAATCATGTGGCCCAGGGCTAGCTTCAGGGTGATATTGCACCGAGAAACAGTTTTTAGATTTCATTCGCATACCTGCCACAGTACCGTCATTTAAATGTACATGAGTAATTTCTAGCTCAGTATGTTTTTCCAATTCTTCTTTATTCACTGCAAAACCGTGGTTTTGAGATGTAATTTCACCTTTACCTGTAATTAAATTTTTAACTGGATGATTAATCCCTCTGTGACCATTAAACATTTTGTATGTAGAAACTCCATTAGCTAAAGCTATTACTTGATGCCCCAAACAAATTCCAAATAATGGTTGATTTTCTGCTAAGATTTGACGAGCTACTTCTTGAGCTCCAAATAATGGATCTGGGTCACCAGGCCCGTTAGATAAGAAGAAACCATCAGGATTAAAGGATTTCATATTTTCATAAGAAGCATTATAAGGAAACACTTTAATATAACAATCTCTTTTAGCAAGGTTGCGAAGAATGTTCTTTTTAATTCCCAAATCAAGAGCCGAAATCTTATATGTTGCAGATTCATCTCCAAAGAAGTAAGGCTCTTTCGTAGATACAACAGAAGCCAATTCTAGACCTTCCATATCAGGAGTATCATTAAGTAATTTCTTTAATTCTTCTATAGAAGTTCCATCGGTACAAATAACTGCATTTTGTGCTCCGTTATCACGAATATAACTTACTAGAGCACGAGTATCAACGTCCGAAATACATATTAAGTTTTGTTTTTCGAAGTAATCATACAAATTACTTTCTGAATCCGGACGAGAATGAACCATTGAAAAGTTTTTACAAACTAATCCAGAAATCATAATTCTATCTGACTCAACTTCTTCAGCATTAACACCGTAATTACCAATATGAGCATTAGTAGTTACCATGATTTGTCCAAAGTAAGATGGGTCAGTAAAAATTTCCTGATAACCTGTAGTT
>CAMLKV010000042.1 GCA_946480635.1 uncultured Flavobacterium sp. | reverse complement strand
ATTTGTTGTCTACGAAGGTTTAGTTGACGTGCCAATGCAAATAAAAAGGTCAAGAATTGTTGCAGATAATAAAAAAATGCACAATGTTGAATTTAGTATAAAATCACAAAACATTCTTTTTCAAAACCCAATGCAAAATGTAAAGGTTATTCTTTTTCAAAACGGAAAATGGAACAACTGCATTGTAAATGTAAAACCACAGTTTACAATTGGCAACGATTTGATTTTTAAATATAATAAAGAAACTCAGTTTTTTGCAGGTAACGAATATTTATATTTTGACAATAAAGAAATTAGAGCCTCAACCAATTCTATATCTAAAGTAGACAGCAATAGTGGGCTTTACAATACTTTCCTTTATACAGATTCAGCAAGAAAAAACAAAGGGTATACTTTTTTCCCTGATGTGAACGGAAACTTTCAGCCTAGAAATTTAACTGCACAAAACAGTGATGTCGAAGCCGATTATACTTGGGTCTATTTTTCTCTTTTCGCTCCAGAATATCAAGCAAATTCAAACATCTACATCACAGGAATGTTCAACAACAACGCTCTGACTTCTGAAAACAAAATGGAATACAATACCGAGAAAGGTATTTTTCAAAAGGCAATTTTAATAAAACAAGGTTTCAATAATTACAATTACACCTTATTAGATAGCAAACACAACATCGATAGCGAAAATGCCATTGATGGAAATTACTATGAAACTGAAAACAATTATACTGCCTTAGTGTATTACAGAGCAAATGGTGAACGTTATGACAGAGTGATTGGAAAAGGAGACACAAACTCAACAAACATCACCAACTAAAATTTATGATTTCAATTAATATTTGTTTTCAATAAATTCATAACTTTGTGAAAATGTAGAAATTGTATTTTATGGTTACTCAAATTACAAGAGGCATTAAAATCTCAGTCATGACTACTTTTGAAGGCACTTACTTCAAAAACCATAAAATGCATTTTGCTTTCAGCTATCATATATCAATAGAAAACCATAGTAAAGATTCTGTTCAACTAATGGCTCGTCATTGGGAAATTTTCGATGCTCTTAACGAAATGGAAACTGTTGATGGCGAAGGAGTTATTGGGAAAAAACCAGTATTAAAACCAGGAGAGATTCACACTTACAGTTCAGGTTGTTTACTTTGCTCACCCCACGGAAGCATGAAAGGACATTTTGAAATGGTTAATTTCACCTCGACTCGATCTTTCAAAGTAATTGTTCCTACATTTAAATTAAACGCACCTTTTGCTTTAAACTAAGTAGCCAATCCAGCTATTCGTTTCAAGTTTTCTCACTAAAAGTTTTTTTTATAAGCCATTAAAAGAGCTTCTTTTGTCGCTTTTTAATACCAACAAAAAATATCATTTTAGTTACAAAAAGCTTTACACTACTATCTGGGCTAATCCAAAAAACCTTTGTACTTTTGTACTCGAAATCAACATCACAATTGTCTAATTTTCAAAATAAAAAAAATGCTTAAAGGATTTTTTAATATACCCAAAGCGGTAAACGAACCCGTAAAATCATACTTACCAGATTCTCCTGAAACAATAGCAGTACATAAAGCGTACAATGCAATGTGGAACGAAAAAATCGATGTTCCTCTATACATAGGAAGTGAAGAAATCAGAACAGGTAACACTCGTAACATGACTCCTCCTCACGATCACAAACACATTGTAGGAACATATCATTTAGCTGAAAAAGCACATATCGAAAAAGCTATTGCAAATGCTTTAGAAAGCCGCACAAAATGGGCTAATATGGCATGGGAGCAACGTGCAGCTATTTTCTTAAAAGCTGCTGAGTTAATCGCTGGTCCATACAGAGCGAAAATAAATGCTGCAACAATGATTGCGCAGTCAAAAACAATTCACCAAGCAGAAATTGATGCAGCTTGTGAGTTAATTGACTTCTTGCGTTTTAACGTAGAATTCATGACGCAAATTTATCAGGATCAACCTGGTTCAAATTCAGACATGTGGAATCGTGTAGAATATCGCCCGTTAGAAGGATTTGTTTACGCAATTACTCCGTTCAATTTTACTGCAATTGCTGCTAATTTGCCTGCAAGTGCTGCATTAATGGGTAATGTTGTGGTTTGGAAACCATCAGATAGTCAAGTTTTTTCAGCAAAAGTAATCATTGATGTATTCAAAGAAGCTGGTGTTCCAGACGGAGTTATCAATGTTGTTTTTGGTGACCCAGTTATGATTACTGACACTATTTTAGCATCTCCTGATTTTGCCGGAATTCACTATACAGGTTCTACATTCGTATTCAAAGAAATTTGGAAAAAAATTGGAGAAAACATTCACACATATAAAACTTATCCAAGAATTGTTGGAGAAACTGGAGGAAAAGACTTCATCTTAGTTCACCCATCTTCTAATGTAAAACAAGTAGTTGCTAATACAATTCGTGGTGCTTTCGAATTCCAAGGACAAAAATGTTCTGCAGCTTCAAGAGCTTATTTCCCTGCAAGCTTATGGCCTGCTATTAAAGAAGAAATGGGTAAAGAACTAGCCACAATTAAACAAGGCACACCTCAAAACTTCTCAAACTTTGTAACTGCAGTTATTCACGAAGGTTCATTTGACAAGTTAGCTAAATACATTGACCAAGCTAAAGCTGATGCTGATGCTGAAGTTATTTTTGGTGGTGGTTATGATAAATCAGTTGGGTATTTTGTTGAACCAACAGTTATCTTAACTTCAAATCCAAAATATACTACAATGGAAACCGAATTATTCGGACCTGTATTGACAATTTATGTTTATGAAGATAAAGATTGGGCTGATGTATTAAAATTAGTTGACTCAACTTCTGAGTATGCTTTAACAGGAGCTGTTTTCAGCCAAGATCGTTATGCAATAGAAGAAGCTACAATTGCATTACAAAACAGTGCAGGTAACTTCTACATTAACGACAAACCAACAGGAGCTGTTGTAGGTATGCAGCCATTTGGTGGTGCTAGAGCATCAGGAACTAATGACAAAGCTGGTTCTGCTCAAAACTTATTACGTTGGGTTTCTCCTAGAACAATTAAAGAGACTTTCGTAACTCCTACAGATTATAGATACCCATTCCTAGGATAAGAAACTAGAATTATGTTTTAAAAAAAGACCGCAGTTTTGCGGTCTTTTTATTTTTTACACATCAAAACAAAATCAAACAGATTAGTTAAGATTTTTTCATTGTTAAAATTTCCTTAAATTTATAACTAATTTCAGCCTGATCAAAACACATTATCATGAAAAAAATAATTACTCTCCTAGCTTTAAGTTTTTTTGGAATAGCTCAGTCCCAAACACCTATTGCTGGTTATTATAGCATCCCTAATTCCAGTTTTGGAATTATCGACCCCAATACAGTTCTTAATCAAACATCTGGTGCAAATCAAACTTGGAATTTTACCAATCTTGTCAAAATTGGACAATCAACAGATGTATATACAACTCCAACTGTTCAAGAAACAACAACCTATCCTGGTACTACTTCAACATTAACAATTAATAGTGTAGTTAACATTACAAATACAACTAATAATCTATTTACTAAGAATATTAGTAATCAAATTTCCATAACTGGAATAAAAGGAGTAGATTATGAAATAAATTACAATACAAACAATGCTTTATTAGGCACTTTCCCTTTAAGCTATGGATATAACAATGTAGATAATGTTGCTGGTTCTTTTGTTTATGACACAAACTCAGGAACCTTTACAGGAACAATAACAACAACTGTTGACGCTTATGGTACTTTGAACACAAACGACATAGGATTTGGTTCGTTTTCAGGAAATGTTACTCGTTTAAAAACTGTACAAAACTTAAATTTGAGTTCTGGCATTTTTACCAATATTGGAACTGCAACTCAAACAACATATAACTATTACAATTCTAGCAATGGTTACTTAGTTTTTAGATACTCAACTATAAATATAAATGTTCCTTTATTATCTCTTAACGAATCATCAACTTCAATAGAAAATTTTCAAACCGTTTTACTCAGCAGAGCAGAAAACGAATTGTATAGCTCTATTACAATATTTCCTAACCCCGTAAAATCTGAATTTAATATAAAAAATGTATCTGGAAATATTGAATATGTTCGTATTTTAGATTTTCAAGGAAAAGAAATTTTAAGAACTAAAGCATCAGAGAAAATCAACTTATCAAATTTAAGCAACGGGATCTACCTCGCTATTATTGAAACTGAAAAAGGAACAATCAATAAAAAAATAATAAAAGAGTAAAATAAAAAGTCCCGATAAACTCGGGACTTTTTTATAATGGTAAATACACTACTTTTTTTGTTTCGAAAAAATCTTCAGTAAAGAAATCTGAAATATTATACTGAATCGCTTCTGGGAAATCATTTAATTCTTCAGTCAAATCTCCTCCTTTCAAATACAAAATCCCGTTTGCTCTTTCAGAATGTGAATTGTTCTTTTTTGTTTTCCCTTTAACCCAACTTACAAAATCAGGCATATTAGTTACGGCACGACTCACAATAAAATCAAATTTATCATTAACCGTATTTGCTCTTTTTTGCTCCGCTTTTAGATTTTTCAAACCAATGCCTTGAGCAACTTCATTCACTACTTTTATCTTTTTAGCGATAATGTCAATCAAATAAAACTTAGTATCTGGAAAAAGAATCGCTAACGGAATACCTGGAAATCCCCCACCAGTTCCCACATCTAAAATAGTAGTACCCGGTTTGAATTCTTGAATTTTAGCAATAGCTAAAGAATGTAAAACGTGTTTTATGTATAATTCTTCAATATCCTTTCTTGAAATCACATTAATCTTGGCGTTCCAATCTTGATACAAAGCTTCTAATTTTGTAAACTGTTCAATTTGCTCTTCTAACAAATTAGGAAAATACTTTAGTATTTCTTCCATGGATAAAATTTTTCACAAAATTACACAATTTGAACAATAAAAATTTGTAAATATTACATTTGTCGCTTATAGCTGAAATTATGAATGTGAACGAACCAATTTTTTCGAGAACTGACTCAATGAAGTTTTTTAGAACTTTAAATTCTAGAGTCAATAACTATTTCAAAGAGAACAACATACAAAAAACAGGTAACTGGAAATTACATTTAAAAACAATAGTCATGTTTGCGTTGTTTTTAACACCATATTTTTTAATTCTTACGTTAGATTTACCATTTTGGGCACACTTATTATTGTCAATTGTAATAGGAGTTGGAATGGCTGGAGTAGGTATGAATGTAATGCACGATGGTAATCACGGATCATACTCTTCTAAACAATGGCTAAACAAAATGATGGGAGGAAGTATATATATTCTTGCAGGAAATGTATACAACTGGCAAGTACAACATAATGTATTACATCACACATACACAAATATTCCTGGTCATGACGAAGATTTAGAAGCAGGAAGAATTATGCGTTTTAGCAAACAAGCTGAATGGCGCCGTTTTCATAAATTTCAACATTATTATTCTGTTTTTCTTTATGGATTATTAACTTTCAACTGGGCTATAACTACAGATTTCCTTCAGATGAAACGTTATTTAAAACGTAAATTATCGTATGGTGAATTCAAAAGCCCTGCAATCCAATGGACTACTTTAGTAATTACAAAAGTTATTTACTTTTCAATTTGGTTAGTAATTCCAATGGTTTTAGGAATTGTATGGTGGGAAGTTCTTATTGGATTTGTAGTTATGCATTATACTGCGGGTGTAATTTTGAGTATAATTTTCCAATTAGCTCACGTAATCGAAGATACTGTTACTCCAGAACCATCTACTGAAGGTGAAATGGAAAACACTTGGGCAATTCACCAATTATTTACAACTGTAAATTTTGCACCAAAAAATTGGTTAATAAACTGGTATACTGGAGGATTAAATCATCAAATTGAGCACCACATCTTTCCTCATATTAGCCACATTCACTATGGAAAAATTGCTGAAATAGTAAAACAAACAGCAAAAGAATGTAACTTACCTTACTACGAATACAAAACAATGACTGCTGCCATAGCATCTCATTTCCGTCATTTAAAAGAATTAGGTCAAAAACCACAACTAGCATAAATAAACACACAACACAATTTAAAAACTAAAATGAGTACTATTTTATCGGAAAGAATTAACAATTTAGCTGTTTCACAAACTTTAGCTATGGCTGCTTTAGCCAGAGAATTAAAAGCGCAAGGAAAAGACATCATCAGTTTAAGTTTAGGAGAACCTGATTTTAACACTCCTGATTTTATTAAAGAAGCGGCTAAAAAAGCAATCGATGACAATTATTCTGCTTACCCTCCTGTTGAAGGTTATGCCGATTTAAAAGAAGCGATTTGCAACAAATTCAAGAGAGATAACAATTTAAATTATACGCCTGCTCAAATTGTAGTTTCTACA
Organism: uncultured Flavobacterium sp.; assembly: GCA_946480635.1. The sequence continues at coordinate 4,227 of CAMLKV010000042.1, read as the reverse complement.
GGAGCAAAACAATCTTTATATAATGTTGCCCAAGTAATGCTAAATGATGGGGACGAAGTTATTCTTCCTGCGCCATACTGGGTTTCTTACTTTGAAATTATCAAGCTTTCTGGTGGAGTTCCAATTCCAGTAGAAACATCGGTAGCATCAAATTTCAAAATCACACCTGCGCAATTAGAAGCAGCAATCACACCAAAAACAAAAATGATGTGGTTCAGTTCTCCTTGTAACCCTTCAGGTTCTGTGTACAGCAAAGAAGAATTAGAAGCTTTGGCTGATGTATTAAAAAAACATCCAAATATTTACGTGGTTTCTGATGAAATCTACGAACATATTAATTACACAGGAAAATACTGCAGTATAGGTTCAATTCCAGGAATGGAAAACAACACAATTACTGTTAATGGTGTTGCAAAAGCATTTGCAATGACTGGATGGAGAATTGGTTATTTAGGTGCTCCTGAATTTATTGCAAAAGCTTGTATTAAAATGCAAGGCCAAGTAACTAGTGGTGCAAATTCTATTGCACAACGTGCAACTAAAGCTGCTGTCGAAGCTGCTCCTTCAGCAATTAAATATATGGTAGATGCTTTTGAAAGCAGAAGAGGAATTGTTTATCAGTTACTTTCTGAAATTCCAGGTTTCAAATTAACTATGCCAGAAGGTGCTTTCTATTTCTTCCCAGATGTTTCTGAATATTTTGGAAAAACATTAAGAGGGAAAGAAATTAAAGATGCCAATGATTTTGCTATGTACTTATTAGGTGAAGCCAATGTTGCAACAGTAACCGGCGATGCTTTTGGAAACCCTAACTGTATTCGTTTATCTTACGCAACCAGCGAAGAATTACTAAGAGAAGCTATAAAGAGAATCAAAGAAGCTTTATCTTAATACCATATCATGCCCTGAAAATTCAGGGCATTTTTATTTTACAAAAACCAAATGTTGGTTTAAGCACTCGAAACCAACATCTGCTGATTTCGAGAACCTCAATCAGCAATAAAAAACTAAACAACACAACAAATGCAAAAGAAAATACTATTATTAGGTTCAGGAGAATTAGGAAAAGAATTTGTTATCGCTGCACAACGTATTGGTCAATATGTCATTGCAGTTGATAGTTATGCAAACGCGCCAGCTATGCAGGTAGCTCATGAGTACGAAGTGATCAACATGCTTGATGGTACTGAATTAGACAGAATTGTAGCAAAACACAACCCTGATTTTATTGTTCCAGAAATAGAAGCTATTCGTACCGAACGTTTTTACGATTACGAAAAACAAGGCATTACTGTTGTCCCTTCGGCTAAAGCGGCAAACTTTACTATGAATAGAAAAGCGATTAGGGATTTAGCTGCCAAAGACTTGGGATTACGAACTGCAAATTATCGTTATGCTACAACACAAGAAGAACTTGAAAAAGCGGTAGCTGAAGTTGGTATTCCTTGTGTAGTTAAACCCTTAATGAGTTCGTCTGGAAAAGGACAATCGACAATAAAATCTGAAAGTGATATTGAAAAAGCATGGAATTATGCTGTAGAAGGTTCACGTGGTGATATCGTGGAGGTAATTGTAGAAGCTTTTGTGAACTTTCATTCAGAAATAACGTTATTAACAGTTACTCAAAACAATCATCCAACATTATTCTGTTCGCCAATTGGACACCGCCAAGAACGAGGTGATTACCAAGAAAGCTGGCAGCCAGCAAGAGTTTCGGAAAAGGACATTTTAGAAGCGCAAGATATGGCTCGAAAAGTTACTGAGGCTTTAGGCGGCGCTGGTCTTTTTGGAGTGGAATTTTTCTTGACTGATGAAGGAGTTTATTTTTCAGAGTTATCACCAAGACCTCATGATACAGGCATGGTAACGTTAGCCAAAACACAAAATTTCAACGAATTTGAATTGCATTTACGTGCTATTTTAAGCATTCCAATTGCTGAAATCACTCAAGAAAAAATTGGTGCCAGTGCTGTAATTTTAGCAACAGAGAATTCAAATAATCCAACGTTTGATGGTATCGAAAAAGTAGCGAGTTTATCCAAAACTGATTTTAGAATTTTTGGAAAACCTACTTCAAGACCCTATAGAAGAATGGGAGTTGTTTTAGTAAATGATTCGCTTGATACTCCTATTGAAGAAATTGTAGAAAAAGCTAAAAACACAGCCATTTTAGTAAAAGTGAACGCATAAAAAACCGAATTACTTCGTTGATAATGAAGTAATTTCCTTAAAAAGAATATCTTTTAATCAAAAAACGCAGCGATAATTCGTAACCTTATTTTTTTTTCGGAAATTTGCACTCATTTTTTCAGTAACATTCGAAAAATAAGTTTTTAGAAATGAAGAAGAAGATAGAAATTTTAGCTCCGGCAAAAGATTTATTAACTGGTATTGCAGCTATAAACGCTGGTGCTGATGCCGTTTATATAGGTGCTCCTAAATTTGGAGCGCGCTCAAATGCAAATAATTCAATAGAAGATGTTGCGGCATTGGTTCAATATGCTCATTTATATAATGTGCAGATTTTTGTAGTTATCAATACCATCATATATGACAATGAACTAGAAACTTGCCGCCAGTTAATCTGGAAATTATACGATATTGGTGTAGATGCGCTTATCATTCAAGACATGGGACTTTTGGAATTGGACTTACCTCCTATTGCCCTTCACGCCAGTACACAATCGAACAATCGTGACCCTAAAAAAATAAAATTCTTAGCCGATGCTGGAATCCAACGTGTGGTTCTAGCCCGTGAATTGAATTTACACCAAATCAAAGAAATCAGTGAAGCTACTGATGTGGAGCTAGAATTCTTCGTTACAGGAGCATTATGCGTTTCATTCAGCGGTAACTGTTATATGAGTGTGGCTAATGGAGAACGTTCTGCCAACAGAGGTTCTTGCGCACAAAACTGTCGTTTGCCTTACAACTTAATTGATGGAAATGGCGAAACTTTAATCAGAAACAGTCACTTACTTTCTATCAAAGATTTTGACGTTTCGGATCAAATTCCAAATTTAGTAGAAGCAGGTATTTGCTCTTTCAAAATTGAAGGTCGTTTAAAAGACATCGTTTATGTAAAAAACAATGTTTCTTTCTTAAGAAAAAAACTAGATGCTTTCTTAGCCGAAAACGGTGATAAATACATCAAATCTTCTTCTGGAACTTGTACGTATACTTTTGATTCTGAATTGACTCGTACTTTCAACCGTGGTTATACCGATTATTTTGTAAACGAAAGACATCAGTCGATTGGTTCATGGGAAAGTCCAAAATCAAAAGGACAATTCATTGGTAAATTAGTAGAAACTATTGGTAATTCCTATATCATTGAAAACGGAGAATTATTAAATAACGGCGACGGACTTTGCTACATCAACGAAAATAACGAAGCAGAAGGTATTTATGTAAACAAAGTCGAAAACGGCGTTGTTTATCCAAATGTATTAAAAGAAATTGCAAACGGAACTGAAATTTACCGCAACAACGATGCAGCATTCATCAAATTAGTTGAAAGAGAAGATAGTGCTGTTAGAAAAATAAGCACCTCTTTATTATTGAAAGAAAACGAAAATGGTTTTGAACTTACAGCTACTGATGAAGATGGTAATATAAGTACTGTTCAATTAGTTCATACAAAAGAAAGAACTAAAAACAACGAATCTATTGAGGAAAATTTCAAAGTGAATTTGGCTAAAACTGGTTTCACTCCTTACACTGCTGACGAAATTACAATTGAATTTTCTGAAAACTGGTTCCTTCCTATTTCAAAAATCAATGAAATGCGAAGAAACGTTTACGAACAATTATCAGAAATTCGTCTAAAAAATTATGTTCGCCATGAACACAAATTAGAAAAAACATCACATCCTTATCCTGAAACTAAATTAGATTTCACTTATAATGTAGCCAATAAAACAGCTCGTAAATTCTACGAACGCCATGGCGTTACTGAAATTGAAAAAGCATTCGAATTACAATGGGATCCAGGAAAATCTCGTGTAATGACAACTAAATACTGCATCAAATACGAATTAGAACGATGCCCTAAATACCATCGTGAAAACATGGATCAAAAATTAAAAGAGCCATTAGTATTAAAACAAGGTGAATTGGAATACAAATTAAAATTCAACTGTAAACCGTGTGAGATGGAAATTTGGGAAAAAGACGCCGAATTCGAAATCGAAGAAGACCATATTCATTAATATTCAACCGATGTTT
>CAMLKV010000041.1 GCA_946480635.1 uncultured Flavobacterium sp. | reverse complement strand
TTTTTGACTACTCCATTCTTAGGGTTAATGTATTACTTCATTCCAAAAGCTGCTAATCGCCCAGTATATTCATATCGATTATCGATTATTCACTTTTGGTCGTTGATTTTCCTATATATCTGGGCAGGTCCTCACCACTTATTATACACCGCTTTACCAGATTGGGCACAAAATTTAGGAGTTGTTTTCTCTGTAATGTTAATAGCACCTTCTTGGGGAGGTATGATCAACGGATTATTGACATTACGCGGCGTTTGGGACAAAGTAAGAACCGAACCAATCTTAAAATTCTTTGTAGTAGCGATTACCGGTTATGGTATGGCTACATTTGAAGGACCAATGCTTTCTCTGAAAAATGTAAATGCCATCGCGCACTTTACTGATTGGATTGTAGCACACGTGCACGTTGGCGCTTTAGCTTGGAACGGGTTTATGACTTTCGGTATGATTTATTGGTTAGTGCCGAGAATGACTAAAACCGAATTATACTCTAAAAAGTTAGCCAATTTTCACTTTTGGATTGGAACTTTAGGAATTATTTTATACGCTTTACCAATGTATGTTGCGGGATTTGTGCAAGCACAAATGTGGAAACAATTTAATCCTGATGGTTCGTTAGTATACGGAAATTTCCTTGAAACTGTAAAAGAAATTATGCCAATGTACGCGATGCGTGCAGTGGGAGGAACTATGTTCATTATTGGTATGTTAGTATTGGTATACAATATCATTATGACTGTTAAAAACGGAAAACCTGTCGAAGACGAATTAGCAGAAGCTCCAGCATTAGCGAAAATCACTCCAAACCGAATGAAAGGGGAGAAATTCCACGGATGGTTAGAAAGAAAACCAATCCAGTTGACAGTTTTAGCAACAATTGCAATCTTAATTGGTGGAATTATCCAGATTGTGCCAACATTGGTAGTAAAATCAAACATTCCAACCATTACAAGTGTAAAACCATATACACCGCTCGAATTAGAAGGTCGTGATTTATATATTCGTGAAGGTTGCGTAGGCTGTCATTCACAAATGATTAGACCTTTCCGTTCTGAAGTGTCAAGATATGGAGAATATTCAAAATCAGGTGAATATGTATATGATCATCCGTTCTTATGGGGTTCAAAAAGAACTGGTCCTGATTTAATGCGTGTGGGTGGAAAATATAACGACAACTGGCATTTCAATCACTTATGGGATCCGCAAAGTACGTCAGCAGGTTCAATCATGCCAGGATATAAATGGTTATTCGATAACAAATCGATGGATTATTCAAAAACAGAAGATAAAATGCGTGTGATGGTAAAATTAGGTGTGCCTTATACTGTTGAAGACATTGCAAATGCTAAGAAAAGTATTTCATCTCAATCAACTAAAATTGAAGAAAACCTTAAAAACGATCCCGATTTCGTAAAGAGTTATGAGCAAAGTATGAAAAATGCTAAAGCAAGAGGTGAAGAATTTGTTCCAATGAAAGACAGAGAGATTACAGCTTTAATTGCTTATTTGCAGCGTTTAGGAACTGATATCAAAGTAAAACAAGTACAATAATTTAAAAGCACAAGTCATGTTAAAATTTATAAAACACAATTTGGAAACCATCTCAGGGATTGAGATTTATCCAATCATATCGTTACTAATTTTCTTCTTGTTCTTTGTTGGCTTGTACGCATGGGTGTTTACCTACAAAAAAGAGAAAATTACTGAGATGAGTAATATTCCGTTTAGTAATGACAATACTGTTGAACGATAAAATCGAAAATTATGAAAAAGTTTTTTCCAATATATGTTCGAATTCCGGTATTATTTACTTTGTTTTTTTTAGCCATTGAATTCTTTATCGATTCTGGAGATCGTCCAGCTTTTATAAAATATCCAATAATAATATTCATATTGTTTTTGTTTCTTATCATTTTGATAGCTATGGAATTAATGGTGGCAGCAACAAATAATATTGTTGATAATTTATTGTCTGAAGAACAAAGAAGACAAAAAGAAATTGAGGACGAGCTACCGTTTACCGAAACACCATTTTATAAAAATCTGATGCAAAAACTAACTCGTTCACGTAAAATTGAGGACGAAGGTGAATTGCTTTTACATCATGATTACGATGGAATTAAAGAGTTAGACAATGTATTACCGCCATGGTGGGTGTATTTGTTTTATGCTTGTATTGCATTCGCTTTTATCTACTTAATTCGTTTCCATATTTTAGGTCATGATGATCAAAAGATGGAATTTGAAAAAGAAATGGCAGAAGCAAAAATTGCAGTAGAAGAATACAAAAAAACGGCTCCCGATTTAATGGATAAAGAAAAAGTGACTTTACTAACTGATGCTTCAGAATTGGCTGCTGGTAAAACCATTTTCGAATCCAATTGTGTGGCTTGCCATAGAGCAGATGCAGGAGGAGCAATTGGACCAAACTTAACAGATAATCAATGGATTAATGGAGGCGGGATCAAAAATGTATTCAATACCATTATGGAAGGTGGACGTGCAGGAAAAGGTATGATTTCATGGAAAGATCAAATTAAACCTAGTGATATACAAAAAGTTGCTAGTTATGTTTTGAGTCTTCAAGGAACTAATCCAAAAGACGGGAAAGCACCAGAAGGAGAAGTTTGGGCTGATGAAAATGCTCCAAAGCAAAACAATGCAAAAACTGTAATAGATTCAACAAAATCAGCCGCTCCAGCAACGGCAGTAAAATAAAAAAGCATGTCGAGTATACCTGATGATAGTTTTAGAGATACCATTGCAACCATAGATAAGGAAGGTAAGCGTGCATGGATTTTTCCTAAAATTCCAAAAGGAAAATTATATGAAAGAAGAAAGTTACTGAGTTATTTTTTACTGGCCTTTCTGTTTTCGGCGCCTTTTATCAAAATTAACGGAAATCAGTTCTTATTGTTTAATATTTTAGAAAGAAAGTTCTCGATTTTCGGATTTCCATTCTGGCCACAGGATTTTCATTTAGTGGTAATTTCGATGATTATCGGAGTTGTTGGTTTGGCATTGTTTACTGTCGCTTTCGGACGTATTTTCTGCGGCTGGTTTTGTCCACAAACAATTTTCATGGAAATGCTTTTCAGAAGAATCGAATTCTGGATTGAAGGTGATCGTGGCGCTCAGTTAAAACTGAACAAGCAAGAATGGAATGCTGAAAAAATTAGGAAGAAAGCAACAAAATGGTTTCTGTTTTTCATTGCTTCTTTTGTAATTGCCAATGTTTTTTTAGCCTATTTAGTAGGAAGTGATCAAGTGCTGGACATGGTGCGTCAAGGACCATTTTATAATGTAAATACGCTCATTGCTTTATTGATTTTTACAGCAGTTTTCTTTTTTGTCTACGCATGGTTTCGCGAGCAGGTGTGTATCATCGCTTGTCCTTACGGAAGAATGCAAGGTGTTCTTCTTGATAATAAAACTATAAATGTTGCTTATGATCATGTGCGAGGAGAAGGAGAATCTGGAAGAGCAAAATTTAAGAAAAATGAAGACAGAAAATTGCTCGGAAAAGGTGATTGTATCGATTGTCATCAATGTGTAAATGTTTGTCCAACTGGTATTGATATTAGAAATGGTGTTCAGTTGGAATGTATAAACTGTACAGCTTGTATTGACGAATGTGACCTTATCATGGAAAGTGTGAATCTACCTAAAGGATTGATTCGCTACGCTTCCGAAAATGAAATTGTGAAGAAGGAAAAATTCGTTTTTACAACCAGAATGAAAGGATATGCAGCGGTTTTAGCAATTTTAATTGGTGTTTTAGTTGGAATGTTGTTTTTAAGAAACGACGTAGAAGCTACAGTTTTACGACTTCCTGGGCAATTGTTTCAGCATAAAGGAGAAAATATTAGTAATGTGTATACGTATAAAATTGTAAACAAAACAGTTCGCGATTTTGACAACATCCATTTCAAATTAGCCACTCCAAAAGGGGAAATAAAAATGGTTGGTAAAGACAATTTTAAAGTTGCAAAAGAAGCTATGGCACAAGGAACCCTGTTTGTAGAGATTCATCCAGCTTTCTTAAAAGGAGATAAAACAAAAATTACCATTGAAGTGTATAATAATAAAGAACTTCTAGAAACCACAACGACGAATTTTTTGGGACCAAGGAGTTTTGATTAATTGTAAAGAAGATAGATAATAGACTAAAAGATGATAGACAAAAAAAGATATAAGGAGTAGGAGATAATGAATCAAGAAACAATAAAATCTATTATCTATATGTCTTTTACCCATTATCCAAATAAAAAGAAAAAATTATGAAAATAAATTGGGGAACAGGAGTTGTTATTGCTTTCGGACTGTTTATGACATTTATTTTGTACTTCGTGTTTAAAGTACAATCAGATTCGCAGTATGATCACGAAATGGTGACTGAAGAATATTATAAAAAAGAATTAAACTTTCAGCAACAACTCGATAAGTCGCAACGCGCATACGATTTAAAAGAAAAACTAGCAATTACAACTCGAAACGACGGATTACAAATTAGTTTTCCAAAATCGTTTGACTATACTAAAATTAAAGGTAAAGTGTCCTTTTACAGACCGTCCAACCAGAAACTGGATTTTGAGATCCCCATCTCGTTATCCAATTCAAATTTGCTCGTACCTAAAACAGATTTGGTGGGCGGTCGTTGGGACATTACTATCGATTGGGAATACAATGGTGTTGGATATTTAAATAAGCAACAAGTGAATTTATAAAATAGAGAATAGATGAGAGAAGAAGAGATAATAGATTTATTAGTTAATAGTATTTTATCTATACATCTATACTCTATTTCTCTAAAAAAATAAGATGTTATACTCAGGATTCATATTAGGTTTAATTAGCAGTTTGCATTGCATTGGAATGTGTGGTCCCATCGCTATGATGTTACCTCTTGATCATCAAAATTCTGCTAAAAAAACGCTACAACTTTTAACGTATCACAGTGGAAGGGTAGCAGCTTATATGACTTTCGGTTTGGTTTTTGGTTTGTTAGGGAGAGGGCTTTTTCTGGCTGGAATGCAACAGCAGTTGTCTGTTGTCATTGGCATTTTGATGATTGCATTCGTATTGGTTCCAGAGAAAGTTCTCGCCCAATATAATTTTTCTAAATCACTGTACCGATTGATTTCAAAAGTAAAAACGGCTCTAGGAAATCAATTCAAAAAAAGAAGTTATAAAGCTTTGTTCACTATTGGTTTATTAAACGGATTTTTACCTTGCGGATTAGTGTATGTAGCTTTATTTGGTGCCATTGCCATGCAAAACGAACTATTAGGAATTGGATATATGTTTCTTTATGGATTAGGCACCATACCTATGATGAGTGCTGTCGTCTACGCTTCTAATTTTGTAACTGTTCCAATGCGCAATAGAGTACAAAAAATTATTCCTATAGTTGCCATAGCGATAGGAACTATGTTTATTTTACGTGGCTTAGGATTGGATATACCATTTGTCTCACCAAGTAATGTGAGTTTGTTTGTGCAAAACACACCGCATTGCCGATAATTTATGTTCATTTTATTTGCTTATCCAAAGGAAACGAACCAAAAGAAAGGACGCTTTTGTGAGGTATTTCCGATTTCATCGGAACCGAAATTTGAAAGCTAAAATTTCTACAAGGATTCGAAAATTAATTTGACCGTTGAGGATTCAAAACTTAACTTTTTGATTCTTTTGTGTCAAGACAAAAGAATATATATAACTAATTAACAATTTTAATACTATGGAAAGACACAATTTATTGAACGAATTCCCTGAATTTCAAACAAAAATTCATGACTTAAAAACAACAGATAATCACTTTAAAAAACTATTCGATGAATACCACGAAGTGGAACACGAAATTCACAAATACAACTCAGGTGCAGAAGCAACTTCAGACGAGCATCTGCACGAGCTGAAAGCCAAGTTACTATTTTTAAAAGATGAAATCTTCTCGATGTTGAAGAATTAAAAAAAGTCCACTCAATTAGTGGGCTTTTTTTTGATGTTATCAAGTTATAAATGACTTTTTATAAAGCACAACACACTGTGATAATTTATATTTGAATTTTAACTTCATCTATAATATGCTTCCAATTTTCTTTTTCAAAAGGGGCATTATGTTCACCATTTTTTATAGGATATATCTTTTTTGACTGAGTAATTGCGTTTTCGTATAGGTTAACTCCCATAGAATATGGAAGAACTTTGTCGCTTGTGCCTTGCATAATAACTAAGTTTCCTTTAAACTTTTTTATTTCTTCAGTATTCGAAATGTTTAATAAATGCTCTTCTGTTTTAAGTTTTAAAAATGGTCTAAACAAAACTTTTGGCCCTCTGGTAAATACTTTTTTCTGATACGCTAAAAGGGTTTTTGCATTCGAAAAAGGAGACAGTAAATATAAATTAGCAATGTTATTTTCGGTTGCTAACTTAGTGGCAAATACGCTTCCAAGAGAATAACCTATTACAAAATTTACTTTGCTTTCAATACGAAGAACTTCATTTAAAAAATATTTGTTGTCATTAAATTGAGTTTTAAATGATGGAGTGCCATCAGATTTTCCGTAACCACGATAATTTAATACATAAATTTTAGCATTTGTTTGTTTGGCCAAATCAATTAATTCGTTTGAAAAATTTGTAACTGTTGATGTATTGCCAAGAAAAAATAAACCGACTTTTTCAGTTTTTGGTGGTTCAAAAACAAAATACTCTAGATTTAATGTGTCTCGTTTTAAAAACTTTCTCCAAACAAAAACATTTTCGGCAGTGTATATTAATTCATTGTTGGTATCAATTATTGTTTTGTATGAGTTAAGAAGACTATCTTTTTTTGCTTCACTAAAATCAGACCTTTTAACACGTCTAATCATTCTGTCATAATTGTATTTTCCTTCTTTAAATACAGCACTTTCAACAATTTCAATTGTTTTACATGAAGCGAGTGTTAGTAGTAGAAACGCAGATAAAATTAACTTGTAGTTTCTTGTATTTTTGTGGTCTTTGGTTTTAGAATGCAACATTTATTATTTAGATATGAACTTATTTTAAATTAACTTTATTTATACTTTGTCCACCAATTTTCTTTTGTAGAAGATGTTGATGTAAAGCTTTCACCAATTGACGGTGTGATGTATTGCAAGCCTTCCTCGCTTGCATGCTTTATAAAATCTTCAACGGGTTCATACCAACTATGTTGATAAGAAAGACTAAATCCTGCCCAATGTATAGGCATGGCAATCTTAACTTTTGCCTCAAGAGCTGCTTGTACACATTCGTTAGGGAACAAATGTATTTGAGGCCAATCGTCGCAATACTGTCCGCATTCCATCATGGCAAAATCAAAAGGACCTAATCGCTCGCCAATTTCTTTGAAGTGATCTCCATATCCGCCATCACCACTAAACCAAATGTTTTCAGATTCTGTTTTGAAAACCCAGCCTCCCCATAAACATTTGGCTAGAGACGTAATTCCTCTTCCGGAAAAATGCCTTGTAGGAGTGAAAGTAATTTTAATATCGTTAAATGTTTTACTATCCCACCAATCAAACTCTTCAATATTTTTAGCATCAATGCTCCAGCTTACAAGATGTCGTTTAACACCAAGTGCTACAAAATACTGCTTAGTTTTTGTTTTTAGTTTTTGAATACTGGCTAAATCCAAATGGTCATAGTGATCGTGAGTCAATACCATCAAATCTATTTCTGGTAATTCGTCAATAATATTCAGCGTGCCTTCCGAAAAGCGTTTGGTCTTAGTTGGCGCAATTGGAGAGGCATTATCGCCAAGCATAGGATCGATAAGTATAGTTTTATTGTTTAATCGCATCAGTATTACCGAATGCCCGTACCAAATTATTTTTGCTTTTTCTGAAGGCTTTAGGAAATCTGTTTTATCGAATGGTTCAACAGCTAAGGGCATTTTAGGATAACCTTCCTTATTACCTCTTATTTGCTTGCACAACATGCCTGGAATTTTTTTCCAGTCAATGCCTGTTTGAGTTTCAATCAAGTTTTTGAACGAACCGTTTTTCCAGTTGGGCGACAATTGATACGTTGCTTTCCAGTGATCCGCTATTTTTCCTCCAAATTGTTTTGAACGCATTTTTTTAAATAAAGTTATTGAATTGGTTAATGCTTTAGTCAAATTTACAAAAAGATAGCTCTAGTTTTTTGCATAATATTTCAGTGAAGGTATCTATGTGAAAATGAAATTTTGTGTATGTAAAATGCTTATCTTTAATAAGTTAAAATTTAAAGTATGAATCCGAACAAAGCATTATGGGAAAAAGGGGATTTCACTAAAATTGCAGAAACCATGCGTGAAAGTGGTTCCGCATTAGTGGATACATTAGGCATCACAAAAGATACCTATCTTCTCGATTTAGGTTGTGGCGATGGAACAACTGCAATACCTGCGGCAAAACTAGCTTCAAAAGTTTTAGGAGTTGATATTGCACAAAATTTGGTAGATGCAGGAAATAAGCGTGTCAAAGAAGAAAATCTAAATAACATTTCCTTTCAGGAAGGAGATGCAACCAATTTATCTGATTTGAAAGACAATACATTCGATATGTCCATCAGTATTTTTGGTGCCATGTTTGCCCCAAAGCCTTTTGATGTTGCTAAAGAAATGGTTCGTGTTACCGCTCCCGGAGGAAAAATAGTCATGGGCAATTGGATACCAGGAGATTCTACCTTTGTAGCGCAACTTCTCAAAATATCTTCTGCCTATACACCGCCACCGCCAGAGGGTTTTGTGAGCCCTATGTTATGGGGTGTCGAGGATAATGTAATTGAACGTTTTGTTACTGCTGGAATAGCCAAAGAAAATATATCTTTTGACAGAAATACGTTTACATTTAGAGCAGCTTTTGCGCCCTCTGAATTCTTAACACGATTTAGATATTTTTATGGGCCTACCATGAATGCTTTTGATGCGGCGGAACAAAACGGTAAAGTGGCTAACTTGCAACAAGAACTGGAAGATTTATTTAAAGCACAAAACAAAGTGAATGGCAATGCTACTCAAATTGATGCTACTTTTTTGAGAGTGACAGTACAATGTTAAGTTCATTATTTTAATAATGATTATACTCGAACAAGTGAAAACTTAATTTAATCATCATAATCACTTCAAACTCCTGTATTCTAATGGTGTTTGTCCAGTTTTTAGTTTAAAGAGTTTGCTAAAATATTGTGGGTATTCAAAACCTAATGAATATGCTATTTCGCTAACTGAATTGTCAGAGTTAATTAGAACGTTTTTAGCTTCTTCAATTAAATAGTAATGAATGTGATCTTGTGCATTCATTCCAGTTTCTTTTTTGAGTAAGTCGCTTAAATAACTTGCTGATAAGTGAATGTTGTCAGCCAAATATTTTACAGTGGGTAAGCCAATTTCTTTGATTTTATTTGAATTAAAATAATTTTTTAATAAACTTTCAACTTGAGATATGGTGTTTGAATTACTGTTTTTTCGGGTAATAAATTGTCTTTCGTAGTAGCGTAAACAATAATTTAATAAAAGTTCTATATTCGTCACAATCAAGCTTTGACTGTGTTTGTCAATGTTTTCTTGTAATTCATTTTCAATTTTTTGGACACAGTCATATAAGGTTTGTTTTTCTTTATCTGATAAATGCAAGGCTTCTGAAGTTTCATATGAAAAATAAGTATACTCCTTCATCTTATTGCCTAATCCTGTACCACGTAAAAGATCAGGATGGAAAAATAAACCCCAACCCATCATGTCTTCTTTCTTTTCAATTTCACTGTCCATGGTAAGCACTTGTTTTGGTGCAATACAAATCAAACTACCTTCTTGAAAATCATATGATTGTCTTCCGTATCGTAGTTTATTTGCACAGTAGTTTTTAAACATAATAGAGTAGAAGTCAGCACTTATTCTAGTGCCGTCTTCTATGTATTCATCTGCTTTACTAAAATCGACAACAGCAACCAATGGATGATTGGTTTTACTTTTTACAAAGTTGTTAATGTCAGAGATGTTATGTAATTGAATTATTGGTTTCATGTTATACTTGACTCATTACTATTTTATCAAACAGTTTATCTCCTAAATAAATTCGCATCCAAACCATAGGTTTTGCCCACAAGCCAACTCTATATCTTGTTTTTGGTTTTCTTTTGGCTACAATTCTTGCTATAGTGTTAGCTATAACAGATGGTTTTGAGCCAGTTCCACTATCGTACATTTTTTCTGTTGCAGCGACAAGTTTCTTTGTAAGTGAAGCATAAACTCCATTAGAAGAGAATTTACTAATGTTTTTTAGCATTACATCCCCAAACTCTGTAACAATTACTCCTGGCTCTAAAACGACCACATTAATATTAAATTCCTTAAGCTCTAATCGCAAACAATCACTAAACCCCTCAACAGCGTGTTTACTTGCATGGTACCAAGCTCCCATAGGTGTGTACATTTTCCCTCCCATAGATGAGGTATTGATGATTGTTCCTGAGTTCGCTTTACGCATAAAAGGTACGACTTTTTGCGTAACGGCAGCAAGCCCAAATACATTTACCTCAAATTGTTGTCGAGCTTCATCGACTGGGACATCTTCAACGGCGCCAAACAGTCCATATCCTGCATTATTCCACAACACATCAATTTTACCTTCTTGTTTTATAATAATATCCACCA
>CAMLKV010000040.1 GCA_946480635.1 uncultured Flavobacterium sp. | reverse complement strand
CAAATCACCCTTTGCCGTAAATGGGTCATGGTTTAGTACTAAAATGGCTCCGTAATAAATGATAAAGCTAAGGGTAAGTGATGTAACGATATCGGCAATTGGGAAGAAGATTGAGTTGTACCAAACGTTTTTTACCCAAGCTACTCTGTGTTTATGATTTATTTCTTTAAATTTTTGATATTCGATATCTTCTCTTGTAAAAAGCTGAACGATTTTCATTCCGGTTACTCTTTCTTGAACAAAGGTGTTCATTTCTGCAATTTGAGTTCTTACTTCTTCAAAAGCTCCTTTCATCTTTACTTGAAAAACTCTAGTTGCATAAATCAAGATAGGCATCGAAAATAACACGATCATGCTAAGTTTCCAGTTCATGTAAAACATGAAAATTAAAATAGCGAACATTTTCATCAAATCACTTATAATCATAAATAACCCTTGACTGAAGATTCTTGCAATAGCTTCAATATCTGAAACGGTGCGAGTTACCAGTTTGCCCACTGGTTCATGATCATAATAACTCATTTTAAAGCTCGACAAATGCTTGAAGAGTTTAATTCTGATATCTTTGATAATATCTTGACCCAACCAGTTTGCCCAATACACAAAATAAAACTGAGCTAAAACCTCGAGAATCAGTGTGATTCCCATAATAGTTAGCATCAAAATGAATCCGTTGTTGTTTTTGGGAAAAACATAATCGTCTATAATGTTTTTTAGCAGATAGGGACGAAGTGCTGCAAAAATAGAAAGTAAAATTGCCCAAATAATTACGCTATTGTAGCGAAATTTGTATGGTTTGGTGTATTCTAATATACGTTTAAAAAGTCGTGTATCAAATGTTTTCATCGTTGTTGATGTACGGATATTTTATTTGTGTTAGAAATAATCCTTGTGCAGGTACCGAAAATCCTGCTTTTTTTCTGTCCTTGCTTTCTATTATTTTGATGAAATCATCAATTGTTATTTTGTGTAATCCAATATTTACCAATGTTCCTACAATGGCACGAACCATATTACGAAGAAATCTATCAGCACTGATGGTGAAAATAAGTTCATTATCTTTTACAGTCCAATAGGCTTCTGTTATATCACAATTGTATGTAAAAACATCAGTGTTTGATTTTGAGAAGCATTGAAAATCAGTAAAATTAAGTAATAGTTTTGCAGCGCTATTCATCGCTTCAATATCCAACTTTTGCTGAAAATACCAAGTTAATTCATTGTTAAAAACATCTTTTACAGTAGAGATGTGATAATTATAAGTTCTTGAAGTAGCATCAAATCTGGCATGAGCCTCATCATGAACTTTAATTATTTTGAATATTGCGATGTCTTTAGGTAAAAAAGAATTGGCTTTGTATTTGAGTTGTTCTAAATCGAGAGTCTTTTCTGTATCAAAATGTCCATACATTTGAGAAGCGTGTACACCAGAATCGGTTCTTCCAGCTCCAACTATATCAATTTCGTCTTGTAATAAAGTTGAGAATACTTTGTTTAATGTTTCCTGTACTGATATAGCACTAGGCTGGTATTGCCAACCATGATAATGAGTTCCTTTGTAAGCGAATTCTATAAAATATCTCAACGTAAAATCTTTTGAGCAAAGATAATGGAATTACTTGCAGTTATAAAATGTTTTAAATAGTCCCTTAGTTTGCTTTTAGCACCGATGGAAATGATATCCTTTTTGTTCATTGAGCGGAGTCGAAATGAAACAACAAAAAGATATAATGGACAGCGGGAAATACGTTTGCTGATAAGCCAGATGTGGTTGCTACAAAAAAAAAACAGAGAACCGTAGTTCTCTGAATTTCTATTTAAGTAGATGATTATTATCTTCTTCCGTGGCCATTACCATGTCCTCTTCCATTTCCGTGTCCTCTTCTGTCATCATCATGATCATCTCTATCTCTTTTGTAATAACGTGGACCATCATCATAATCTCTATGTTGAACTACAGCTACATGATTGCTTCTGCGGTATTGAGGGCCATAATATTCTTGGCGGTAGTTACGGTATCCATCTCTGTAATACATACGACGGTGGTCGTTAAAATATCTCCAAGGAGAGTGTCCTCTATAATCAATTACAACATAACGAGCTCTGTTTATATCGTATCCGTGGCAATATTCAGGTAAATATCTTGAACGAATCCATCCGTTAGGGCCCATATAAAGATATACAGATGCATAATTATCATAATAACACTCTAATTCTGGTAAGTAAACATATTGAACTCTTTCGTCATGGTGATCGCACCAGTCACGGGGTCCTCCAATGTTTAAGCTAACTGATACTTGCGCACTCGATTGCAAGGCAAAAAATAGTACAAATGTTCCTAAAATTAATTTGATATTTTTCATAATCTATGGTTTTAAGTTATGGGTAATACTATAACGAACTTGTTTGGGTAATATTATCCAACAACTGTGCCAGAAAAATTATGAGAGGATTCTAAAATTGAAATTTTAACAGATATTGATAGACTTTCTCGGTAGGCAAACCCACGACATTTGTATAGGATCCTTCTATCTTTGAAATCCCGATAAGCCCTATCCAGTCTTGGATTCCGTAGCTTCCAGCTTTGTCTAATGGTTTGTATTTTGTAATGTAATATTGGATGCTTTCTAATGATAATTCTGAAAAGGTAACTTTTGTTACTTCGTGTATAATTTCGGTCTTATTTTTTGTTTTAAAACATACCGATGTGATCACTTCGTGAGTTTTTCCTGATAGATTTTGAAGCATTTTGATAGCATCTTCTTCAGAAGAAGGTTTGCCTAATGTTTTTCCATCTAATAAAACCAATGTGTCGCTGGTAATGAGTAATTCGTCAGTATTTAAATCATCAAAAGCATCTGCTTTTAGCTTTGCTAAATAATTAGTTATTTCATACGATTGAAGGTGAGGAGGGAAGATTTCTTCAACCTCGCGAATTCTTATTTCAAAGTCTAAATCTAAATCTTTAAAGAATTGTTGTCTTCGAGGTGACCCAGAGGCTAAAATTATTTTGATGTCTTCAAGTTTATTATGCAACATAGTATTTTATGTTTAATCCTATTACTCCTATACAAAGAATACCAAAGAAAATAATCAACTTTAAAACATCGCTTAAATGTTTGAAATCTTTTTTGTTCTTGGCAGCACTTACTTTAATCATAAAATAAATAAGCGGACCAATTAAAAAAGCCAATATATATATAGTAGCATATTGTAAATGGAATAGATAAGTGTAAGTGTAGTATAAAATTCCAGCGAAAGGTAAAACGGAGAGTGCCAAAGTTATTTTTGCAGTCCTAGAAGTTCCTAAAACAATTGGTAATGTTTTTACTCCGTTGTTATAATCACCATTAATATCTTCTAGATCTTTTATAATTTCTCTAATAAAATTGATGATGAAGGCAATGATAGCAAAATCAACAAGAATAGAAAATGTCATTTTCATTTGTGGTTGGTTTCCGGCATGAGTAACAGGGAAAATGTCTAACAAACCAACAATAATGATGCTAAAGGCAAGTAAAAAAGCCACAACAAGATTTTTGACTAATAGTATTTGCTTAAAATTTGTAGCATATATATAAAGTAATGCAGCACAAAGAATAAAAAGAGTTACGAAGCTTGGCTTTTCTACAAAATTGGATAGATAAAAACCAATTCCCACACCAATAATGGTAAAACCAACATATAAATTATAAGCTTGTGATTCAGATATTTGAGTGCCAACAATTACTTTTTTTGGATTATTTATTTTGTCTGAATCCTGATCGTTAATATCATTAATGATATATCCACCTGCAGCAATACAAACTGTAGAAAGCACTAGTAAAAAGTATTGCCAGTCATTTAATGCTAAATCGATGTTTTGAACTTTCAAAAAACCATACAGAACTACAAATTGCATTAAAGCAATTAATAATAAATTCATGTATCGAATAAGTTTTAAGTATTTCATTGCTAGTTATATTAATCGTGTTTGCCGTTAAAATAAGTATTCCATTTATCCTGAACTTTCATGACTTGTTCAATTACGTCTCTCACAGCTCCTTTGCCGCCATTTTTGTGTGAAATATAATTTGATATTTCTTTTATTTCAGGGCTTGCATCTTGTGGACAAGTTGGTAATCCTACCAATTTCATAACATGATAATCAGGGATGTCATCACCCATATACAATACCTGTTCGGGTTTGATATTATAAATATCACAATACTCTTTAAAAGTTACCACTTTATCTGGAGAACCAAGATAAATATCTTTAATACCTAAATTACGCAGTCTTATGCGAACGCCTTCGTTACTTCCGCCAGAGATGATACAAACATGATAATTAGATTCAACGGCTGCTTTCATGGCAAAACCATCACGAATATTCATTTCGCGAAGCATTTCGCCAGTTTGTGAAACATGAACAGTTCCGTCAGTTAATACTCCATCGACATCAAAAATAAAAGTAGTAATGTTGTTCAGTATTTCTTTATAGCTTTTTGACATGAGTGTCTATGATAGATTTTGTTAGTAATTTATAGATTTCTTTTTGTGTTTCATTTGATAAGAAATTCAAATGAGCATTAATGGTTTCAGTATCGTTACGTTTTGCTGGACCAGTCTGAGCATCAATAGGAGAGAGGCTCTTAATCTTATTGGCAGTTTCTTCAATTAATGGTTGAAGAATTTCGAAAGGGATATTGTTTTGCGAACAAATTTCGTTTCCTATTTGGTACAAATGATTTACAAAATTGCAAACAAATACTGCGGATACATGAATGGCTTTACGCTGTTCAGAGGTTATTTTTATTGCTTTTTCAGATATTGAATTGGCTACTTTTTGTAAAAGCTTGTAATCTTCTTCATTTTGCGCCTCTAAACAAATAGGAATTTCTTTAAAATTGACTTCTTTGCCTTTTGTGAATGTTTGTAATGGATAAAAAACACCTTTTCTATTTTTGTTATTCAAAACATCTATAGAAGTTGTTCCGGATGTATGTATAACTAGCTCATTACTAAAAGGTAAATTTTCTGAAACTTCTGTTATGGCATTATCTGAAACAGAAATAATATATAAATCGGCATCTTTTATTGTAGAAATATCATCTGTTACTTTTTCTGGAGAAATTAATATTGGATCTACATCTTTTTTTCTTGAAAAAACTTGAATCACTTCTAAATCAGTACTTTTTTTAAAAGCTGAGAGTAAGTGTTGAGTTACATTTCCTGAACCAATAATAACTATTCGAATCATTTGGCTAAAATAATAAAAAGGTTTCACTAGAGTAAAACCTTTTTATAACTAACGATAAATTAAATATGAAATAATTTTTTAAAAATCATTATTTTTCTAATGTGCAGCATAGAAAATATACCCTCCAGATATCCAACTTCCGTTGCTATAATTCCAATAACCGTCCCAATCACCACTAGCTGGCATTGTTGCAGTACCGTCACCATTAGTGTCACCACCTCTTGAGTCATCTTTAATGGAGGTAAATACGGCTCCAGTTCCAATATTTACAATTCTTGAATTGCCTTTTGAGATTCCCGCACTGGCATCGGCAAATTTTACTATAACATTAGATCCTATATTAACAGTGTCAGTGGCACCGCTACCCCCTCCATTAAAAAATGCAGAAACTACGTAAGGTACTTCACTAATATTCCAAGAAACTGTGGCTCCTTGATTAGTGGTGTTATATAACCAAATGCCATTTCGAGTATTTTTTTGATTGATATTAGCGGGGTTATGAAAAATATTATTTGTGTTTAAAGTATAATATGAGTTTAAATAAATGGGTCTATCACAATCATAAAAGGCATTGTTTGTAAATTTAGAAACTGTGTTGTCAATCATGTAAGATCCACCATGAAAAGCAAAAGCAGTCGAATTAGAGCTTGATAAAGAATGTGCGAAAGTACAATTGTCAAATTCAAATTTATAACCAACTACGCTAATCAATACTGTATTGTTATACCCTCCATCGTTTCCTCCTGCATATAAAAAGTCACAGTATTTAAATGATGTTGTAGCTGAACTATTTAAATACAAACTTTTCCAATCTCCTTTTTGTGGTAAAGTCGCATTGCCATCATTATTAGTGTCCCCACAAAAGCTATCGTCTGAAAGTGAAGTAAAAACAATACGATTGGTACTTGTACCGTTAGCTATAATTGTTCCGCTAGAATCAGTTCTTAAAGTTGCATTTTGAAGTTTAACGATTGTACCTGGTTCAATTGTTAGTGAAGATGTTACAGATACATTACTGGTAAGAACATACACTTTATCAGATGTCCATGTAGTTGGAGAAGAAATGGTACCTGAGACATTAACGATTTGACAACCTAATACTCCTAAAGTTGTAAAAATTTTATCTTCTCCATACACTGTTTTTTCAGCTGTTTTAGCATAAGCTCTAACATGATAAGATGTTGCAGGATCGAAACCAGAAAAATTATCGGAAAAGAAATTATTTGACATATCTATAGTGATTGCCATATCATTAGTGTCTTCTAGTGTTGGGTTAATGTCATAAGAAATACAGATTCCTGTTTCTATAATTGATTTATCTCCAACGATTAATACTTTGCCTCCTAATGTTGCTGTTGTTTCTGTAATGTCTGATGGAATATTTGTTTCAACTTTTAATTGTTCAATTGGAGTAGTTTCGCTATCTTCTGAACACGAATTAAATGCAACCATGCATATTGATAAGAATAATAGTTTTAGTGTTTTCATGATTTTTTAGTTTACTAATTATGAAGTAAAATTACTTTCGATAGTATCACCTGTCAATCAACCTTTTGTACCATTTTTTAAATAAGAAAGGGAGTAAACTTATTATTTACTCCCTTTCTTATTTAAAAATTAAAATTTATTTATAATGGAATATTGTATTCGACGGTGGTTCCTTTTCCAATTGTGGATTTTATATTGTAATTGCCTCCAAGTTTCTCAATTCTTTTAGCATAATTATTTAAGCCGTTTCCTGGATGTTTTTTTGAACTGTCAAATCCTTTTCCATCATCTGATATGATGATCTTTAGTTTTATATCAATTTCAAATTTTAAATAAATATTTTTTGCATTTGAGTGTTTAATGGCATTGTTTATTGTTTCCTTAACAAGTAAATAGGTATTTCTGTTTCGCATCCATCCAAAACTTATATTGGGGATTGTTTCGGGTAGTTCACCAATGAAGTTTATGTGGGCGTTTTCTACCATTTCGTAAGAGTTTGAACGAATGTGATATATTAGTTCTTCAAGGTTTTGATTGTTTTCATTAAGTGCCCAAATTATTTCACTCATTTTTCCAATAGAATCGTCACTTATTTCGGTTACTTTATTTAAGCCTTCTTGAGGTGGTGTATTTCCTTCCTTTATTGAGTTTATAATTCTGCTAAGCCCTGTACCCACATCGTCGTGCATATCACTAGCTATACGAAGCCGTTCTTCTGCTACGGCTGTTTTTTGTTGTTCTATAAGAAGTTCTTTTTTTGTTTTGAAATTTTTAAACTGTAGGAAAGCAAAATAAGCTAAACTCAATAAAATGAGACCTAATGTTAGCATTATCCAAAAACGACGTTTTATTTTTAAGTTTTGGATGTCATTTTCTTGAGTTAGGGTTTTAATTTTAAGTTCTTTTTTTTCGGTTTCATATTTGAGCTTAAGACCTTCAATTTTATTTCTTGTTTCATCTAGTTTTATAACATTTGAGATAGAATCAGCTTTAAATTTTAGATAGCTTCCCTTTGAAGGATTTTGTTTGCTAAAAGCTATTTCTGATAGTAAAATTAATGTTTCGTATAATCTAGACTTGTTTTCATATTTTTTTGCCTCATTGAATGAATTTAAAGCATAAAATTGTGCTTTATCATAATCTTTTTGATGTAGATAGTAAATTCCTAGCCCTTTCAAAGCAAGTATTTTAGTTTCTAAAAAATTTATTTCTTGTCCTATTTTAAGAGCTTCTTCGGCATAAGGTTTAATTTCATTGAATTTTCTCGATTTTATTTTTAAATCACAAATATTAAGTAATGATGTAGCATATAAATTTTGGTTATTTATTTGTTTACTTTTAATTAAAGCTTCATTTAGAGGCGCTTCAGCTTCTTTAAGTCTATCTAAAAAAATATACGCGATGCCTTTGTTGTTGAGGGCCATACATAATTCATTAACCATATTTAATTCTCTAAAAATTGCTTCAGCTTTTTTAGAGTAATATAGATATTTGTCATTTTGACCAAGTTCATTGTAAATCACACCTATGTTTAAATACAAATTTGCCTGATATTGGTTTATGTTGAGTTTTTTAAAAATTTTTGATGAAGCAATCATATAGTTTATTGCCTCTTCATATTTCCCCATCAGCTGGTAAGAAGCTCCGGTATTTGCATAAGCTTTTCCAATGTATTTATCATCTTTTAGTCTCTTTGCTAATGCAATAGCCTTTTTGTTTAAAAAAAGTGACTGTTTGAAGTTACCTTCATTGTTTAATATAAAAGTATAATTTGCAATAAAATTTAGCTCACCTCTAACATAATTTAATTTTCTACTCAAATCGCGAGCTTTGAAATAATAGTATTTAGAAGAATCAATAATGTTTCCTTCATATTGTTGTCCTATGTCTATATATAATTGAACTAATGAAGTGTCTTTTTTTGTTTTTATTAACGATAATAAACTGTCTTTATTCATAAACGTTTGTGAATAAAGAGTATTAAAAAGCAAGAATGAAAACAGGAAAAATGTTTTTTTAAGATTCATTGATTATAAATTTATCGTCCTAACATTTTGTTTATAGCTTCAGTTTTATTTTGTACTTGTAATTTTTGATAAATATGGTTCAAATGTCTTTTAACCGTACTTATAGAAATATTTAGTTTATCTGCGATTTCTTTATATAAGAAGCCTTTACTTAATAATACTAAAACTTCATGCTCACGTTTACTAATTAAATCTAAAACATTATTTTTAGAAACATCATACGAAAATGAACTTAAAACTTTTCGAGCTATTTTAGGAGACATTGGACTTCCTCCATCATAAAGTTCTATCAATGAATCTATAATTTTTTCTGGAGATGTATTTTTTAGTATATATCCGCTAGCACCAGCCTTTAAGGCATCAAACACCTGATCACTATCTTCATATATGGTAAACATTATAAATTGTATTTCAGGAGAGTTTGGTTTTATTTCCATCAAACAATCAATTCCTGACTTTTGTGGCAAATTAATGTCAGTCAATACTAAATTTGGATTCAATGAGGGAATTTCGTTTATTGCCTCCTCAGCATTAGTAAAACTTTTAAGTAGATTAAAGCGTTTGTCTTTCTTAATAATTGATTCTAATCCGTTAAGAATGTCTAGAATGTCCTCGATAATACAAATTGTAATCATTTTGAATAAGTTATATTTTACAAAGTAATGTTTTTAAAGATAATTATTCAATTGTACAAAAAGTTGATTTTTTTGATTTACATTTTTCAACTATTAAGTTGTTGATAAATAATTTTTTAAATTTTTTACAAAAACTTTTTTTTGTTATGTTTGGCAAATATTAATTTTAACCCAATGACCATGAAAAAAATCATCACAGCTCTAACACTTCTTTTAAGTTGTATGACATTTAGCCAAATTAAGGTATTACCAACCACTCCTTTAGAAAAATTAGGAAGAGTAGGTACAAATGATGTATATATTCAAAAAGAAGGATCACAGTATACTTTTTTCTATAAAAATATAGAAAATAAAGAAGATGAGAGCATTAGAAACTTTTCATTTAAAAACGTCGAGAATGATTTTGAAAATTTCTATAAAATTATCATTGATGGATTTAATGCAAACCCAATCTATGATATTAAATTAGAATTGCCTAATGACTATGTTTGGTTACATTACACAAAAACTGCAAGCAAGTTAGGAGTTCAATTCATGACTACTAATAAGGTTACTCAATCTACTGGAATTTCCCAAATAATGACTGTTGAAGATGTGAAAAAACTTTTTGAGAAAATCTAATTGTCAATAAAATTTTAAAAAAGGCGAAACATTATGTTTCGCCTTTTTTTGTTTTTTTTAACATCATAAACTTCCTCCCAATAACGCTTTACAATAACAAATTGAGTATTTTTGTTCCACTAAAAAATATAATCCAAAATAATGGACAAAAAAATATTCTCCTTCCTCTTTTCTACAAGACTAATGGCTGTTTTATTTATAGTATTTGCAGCAGCCATGGCAGCAGGAACTTTTATTGAAGACGCTTATAATACAGATACTGCTAGAATCATAATTTACAATTCGTGGTGGTTCGAAGTAATCATGTTTTTCTTTATGATTAACTTTTTAGGTAACATAAAAAGATATCAGCTGTATAAAAGAGAAAAATGGGCAACTCTAATTTTACACTTATCTTTTATTTTAATCCTTTTGGGAGCATTTATTACAAGATATATAAGTTATGAAGGAATGATGCCTATAAGAGAAGGAGCTACTGAAAGTCAGTTTTTTTCAGATAGAACTTACTTAACAATGTATGTAGACGGTCAACACGAAGGAGAAACAAAAAGAAGAACTTTTGAAAAACCATTACTTCTTTCGGCAGCGGTTGACAATACTTTTACAGATGAATATCAATTTAGTAATATTCCTTTCAAAGTTGAATTAGTTGACTATGTTATGGGAGCTAAAGAGACTATAAAACAAGATGATAAA
>CAMLKV010000039.1 GCA_946480635.1 uncultured Flavobacterium sp. | reverse complement strand
AAAAGGAGCTAATCAACTATGACCTAAAAGGTTTAGAATTAGAAGATATTGACGATCAAAATATGTTCCAAATTCTTGAATCTCAAAAAGCTGAAGCCAATTCTCAATTTGGTAAATTCATTGAAAAAAATTATGAAGATTGGTTTCAACCAAAAGCAGATAAACCTATACAATCTCACGAGGTATTTAAACAACTTGTTGTGCCTGAATTAAAGGGAGAAGAGAATGTTTTATTTGTTGTAATTGACAATCTTCGTTATGATCAATGGAAATCTTTTGAAAGTGTTGTTGGTAACCATTACAAACTTGAGGCAGAAACTCCATACTACGCAATTTTACCAACCGCTACTCAATATGCAAGAAATGCATTATTCTCTGGATTGCTCCCTCTTGACATGGAAAAACAGTTTCCACAGTATTGGAAAAACGACATCGATGAAGGTGGTAAAAATTTATATGAAGCAGAGTTTTTAGACGCTCAAATAAAAAGACTTGGATTAAATATTCAACACGAATATTTTAAAATTACCAACTTTACCAATGGAAAGAAATTAGCTGAAAACTTTAAAGCTTTAAAGGATAAAAAATTAGTTTCAGTAGTATATAACTTTGTTGATATGCTATCACATGCTAAAACTGATATGGAAGTTGTAAAGGAACTTGCTTCAGACGATAAGGCTTATCGTTCACTTACTTTAAGTTGGTTTAAAAACTCTCCTTTATTAGAGATTATTCAACAAGCCCAAAAGTTAGGTTTCAAGCTAATCCTTACTACAGACCACGGTACTATTAACTGTAAAAATCCTTCAAAAGTAATTGGAGACAAAAACACTAGTTTAAATTTACGCTACAAAACAGGTCGTAGTTTAACTTATGAGCAAAAAGATGTATACGCAATAAAAGAACCTAAAAAAATAGGTTTACCTATTGTAAACATGACCAGTTCGTATATTTTTGCCAAAAATGATTATTTCCTCGCTTATGTAAATAACTACAATCATTATGTAAGTTTTTACAGAAACACATATCAGCACGGAGGTATTTCATTAGAAGAAATGATTGTTCCATTTTTAGTCTTTAGTCCGAAAAAATAAAATGAAAATAGAATTTTCTTTAGAAGAAATAAATAAAGTTGCCCAACAAGTTATCGAATCTAATCCCGAAAAAGTGATTCTTTTTAATGGTGAAATGGGAGCTGGTAAGACAACTTTAATAAAAAGTATCTGCAAATATCTTGGTGTTGAAAACCCAACAAGTAGTCCAACTTTTAGTTTAGTTAATGAATATGAAACGGCTAAAAATCAATTAGTTTATCATTTTGATGTTTATAGATTAAAAAATCAAAATGAGGCACTCGACATGGGAATCGATGAATATTTATATTCAGATAATTGGTGCTTTATTGAATGGGCAGAAAAAATTGAAGACTTAATACCCGAGAACCATTCAATCATAACAATATCAACTCTTTCAAACGGTAAAAGATTATTGGAATTACAATAATTGTGAGAATTTTTTTTGTAATTTGGACCAATTAAAATTTGGTTATGGGCATTACACCATTTAGCAAACAAGAGTTGCTTCCGCAAGAAGAAAAACTAGAAATAGCTAAGCATAAAAGCGAACTTTTTATTGGGATTCCTAAAGAGACCTCATATCAAGAACGCCGTATTTGCCTAACTCCAGATGCGGTTAGCTCTATAGTTTGTCACGGACACCGTGTTTTGATTGAATCTGGCGCAGGTAAACATGCCAGTTATTCTGATAAAGACTATAGCGATGCTGGAGCCGAAATAACTAGCGATACTAAAAAAGTTTTTGAATGCCCAATGCTATTGAAAGTAGAACCTCCTACTCTAGCAGAAATTGAAATGATTAAACCACAAACAATTATCATTTCGGCAATTCAGATTAAAACCAGAAAAAAAGAATATTTTGAAGCATTAAAGAAGAAAAAAATTACAGCTTTAGCTTTCGAATACATAAAAGATGACGATAATTCATTTCCTGCTGTAAAATCATTAAGCGAAATTGCGGGAACAGCTTCAGTTCTTGTTGCTGCCGAATTAATGACTACGAGCAATTCAGGAAACGGATTGCTTTTTGGAAACATTACCGGTGTCCGACCTACCGAAGTTGTTATTTTAGGAGCTGGAACAGTTGCAGAATATGCTGTTAAAACTGCATTAGGACTAGGAGCATCCGTAAAAGTATTCGATAATTCGATAACTAAATTAAGACGCCTTCAGAATAATCTAAATCAAAGAATTTTTACTTCAACCATACAAAACAAAACACTTCTAAAATCACTAAGAAGATGCGATGTAGCTATTGGAGCCATGCGAGGTAAATACCGCACTCCTATTGTAGTTACAGAAGATATGGTTACACATATGAAAAAAGGAGCCATAATTGTTGATGTAAGTATTGATACAGGCGGGTGTTTTGAAACTTCAGAAATAACCACACACGAAAACCCTACATTCATAAAAAATGGAGTAATTCATTACTGTGTCCCTAATATCCCGTCTAGATATTCAAAAACAGCTTCTTTATCAATAAGCAACATTATAACACCTTATTTACTTCAAATAGCTGATGACGGAGGGATTGAATCTGCCATCCGATGTGATGCAGGTCTCAAAAACGGTGTGTACTTTTACCATGGTATTTTGACAAATAAAACAATTGGAGAATGGTTTGATTTAACATATAGAGACATCAATTTAATTGTGTTTTAAGTTTTATTCTGCCTATTTTTGCCAAAATATTTTACAATGAAATTTTATCAGCGCTTAAGTTATTATTTATTAGGATTTCTTTTTGGATGTGTGTTTTTATTCTTCTTTTTAAACAAAAAACAAACACGTTGCAGTTATTTTCCTAATGACCGAGTTTTAAACAATATAATTTCTAAACCTTTTCATTATTCACCAGAAGCTTCAAAAGTATTAACCGAAGGATGGATTGATACAATAGACATCAAAAACACATTAACCTATGGAGATGTTGATTTTGATAGAAGTAATGTAAAAAAAGAAAATGGAAAGCTTTACGTAATTGAAGGCAAAACAGTAAAAAATCAATTTATTGAATTAAGTGTCATAAACTACGAAGATAAAGCAGTATTAAAAGAAATTAAAAAAATTAAAAGTGAATAAATTAAAAAGCATCCTTACGGATGCTTTTTTTATAAATATCTTTCTTTAATAACCTGTTGATGATGTATGCAATGACCAGAAATTACAAATCCAAGTGCTCTTACTGAAGAAGTTTTTCCTGAAGAAATCCCTGTATTCTTTAGCATTTCATCTGTAAAACTTTCAAACAAAGCTATTGTTGACTTTCTCACCAAGACAAACTCTCTAATTAAATCTTCCATTGTTCTACTATCTGATTTTGAAACAAACACATAATCATCTTCTTCAAAACCAGGCAAAGGAGTAGCATCAAATCGAGCAAAACGCAATGCTCTGTATGCAAAAATTCTTTCTGCATCAATAATATGTTGTACAATTTCTTTTATGGACCATTTTTCAGGCTGATAACGAAATTCATACTTTGATTCAGGAACTAAGTTTTCAATAAAATTTGAAAAATTATCTAAATTATCCTCTAGAGCTTCGATTAGATCATCTATCTCGACTTTACTAATGTAGTTTCCAAAATATTCTGGATACTCGTTTGATTGTAGATTTTTCATATACAAATATAAAAAAAAGGCCATTTAAGGCCTTTCATTTTATTACATTTCTCTAAAGATTGTATGCATTAATCTCTTTTTATCGTTAATGCTTTCGTCAAGAGATATCATTGTTTCTGTTCTGTAAACACCTTCGATATCATCTATCATGTAAATAACATCTTTAGCATGTTTAGTATCTCTAGCTCTAATTTTACAGAAAATATTAAACTTACCTGTAGTTACGTGAGCTACTGTTACATAAGGGATTTCATTAATTCTTTCTAAAACAAATTTTGTTTGAGAAGTATTGTTTAAGAAAACTCCAACGTATGCTATAAATGAGTAACCTAATTTCTCATAATCTAATGTTAGTGATGAACCTTGGATTATTCCTGCATCTTCTAACTTTTTCACTCTCACATGTACCGTTCCCGCAGAAATCAATAATTTTTTTGCAATGTCTGTAAATGGGATTCTCGTATTATCAATTAACATATCAAGGATTTGATGGTCAACTTCATCCAAACGGAACTTACTCATAATTAGCTATTTAAATTTAAAATTTTTATAAAATTATCTTATCAATTAATTATTTTAATTTAAAAGTAATGAAAAAATATTACATTTTATTCAAACCATTAACAAATTTTTTGTTTTTATTTAAATAAAAATCAGCTTTTCTGTCAATTTCGGGAATGTTGTTAAAATTATCAGAATACTCCAAACCTTCACAATCATACTCTAAATGACCAAACTTATTTATATCATCACCTACCTCAGCGATATTTGCCTCAAAAACAACGTTTTCACCAACAAGCACCTCTTTGTAATGGGCGGCAAAATTAGTAATTATTTTTAAAGAACCATTATTAATTTTGACTTTTTTATAAATGATGTCGTAAAAATTAACCTTGTTTTGAGGAATCTTTAAATAATCGTTAAATTTATTATCAAGTATGTCAATATTTTTAATATTTAATAAACTTGAAAGAATTGAAATAAAAATAAATTTTCTAGTTTCTTCCCTCTCATAGTCCTCTTGATAATGCCCTGCTTCAAATAAAATTGTTGGAACACCTAAAGATTGAAACATATCACCAATACAATTAATATTAAATGAATCATCAAACCTTCCAACCTGATTAGGTATGTATTTCTGAAGCACTTCATTCATATTTGCGATTATATTAACTGCAATCATCCTAGTTTTATTGTAATCTTTTTCCTGATTATATGAAGGCGCTAAAAATGAGACAGTTGCAGGGTTATTTGTGTCGCCTGCAGCAAAAATTGTTCGTTGATCATGCAAGTTATAACAGTAATCTGGCTTAAATTCTTCAAATGTTTTACGCAACAAGACACTTTCTGGTTGCGACAAATCAACAGAATCGCGATTTAAATCAACTTGATTAGCATTAACACGTGTATAGGCTTCTGCTCCATCAGGATTTAAAATAGGTATAATTAATAGAGTAAATTCATTCTTAACTTTGTTAGCCTTATCCGAATCTTGTTTTAAAAAATTAAATAAGTCAAATAATGCTTTAGTTGTGGTCGCTTCATTACCATGCATTTGTGACCACATAAATATTTTAGTTTTTCCTGTTCCAATTTTTACAGAATAAATAGGTTTTTCTTTTACTGATTTCCCTATAATCGATAAATTAAAAGAGGAAGGTAATTGCTCTAAAATTGGTTCAATATGATTGTTAGTTATATATCTTCCAGTAATTTTATTCTCCTTAAAAGAAGCATGAAGCGAGTAGTAATCCATAAACTTTAAATCTTTTACAAATGTAAACAAGTTATTTTTTACAAATGTAAACTCCAATTAATTATATGTTGTTACAACATTAAAATATAAAAAATTTGCCAAAAGATTGTTACTTTAAAAAAAATCACTTATTTGAAAATTTTAAAAATAAAATTACAAATAAGTGATTCTAAAAAAAACATCTAAAAAACCAAGAAATTAATTGAATTTAAATTTATTTGGAGATATTATAAACTTATTTCCTAATCAAAAAAACTGATGCAACGCCTAATTCCGCTCTTGAGCTGGCAGGAGTAGCGTCTCCATTTGAGGTTGGAAATGCAAAAACTAGTAACTGCCCCCCAGCATTTAATCTTTCTGCAACATATATATTTTTAGTTACAGCATCATAAGCTACGTCTACCGGATTACCCAATTTAGAGTTCGGCCCATAAAGCCTTATTTGATTACTTAAACTAATTGTACCCATATTTGATGTAGCACCTAAAACTGTAGAAAAGTTATTAATCACGATTACACCACCATCTGTATCTGATGCTGCACTACCTACATCAGTAAGAATCATCCTATTATCCGATGCCGAAAAAGTAATACCGTGTGTTCTTACCAAGCCTTCAATTGTTACTCTTTTTGATGCTGTTATTGCTCCATTAGTATTAGCAAAGAAATTATTGAAAACAACTAAATCGCTAGTTAAGTCAGCAACGGCATACAAAGTAGTACCTTCAACATGTATACCCCATACTTTAAAATCAACTGTATAAGTATTTAACAATTGAAAACTACTTGCCATCTTTTGATAAACTAATAGTTTGTTTACATTTCCATTTGCAGTATTTTGGTCTTGAGTAACAATTATCTTATCTCCTACTACAGCAATTTCTCTGGCATTATTAAAATCTGAAGTGCTAAAAAATTGCAAGGTTAAATTATCTGTATTATTTGCTACCGCATTTTTTAATCCAGTATATAATTCTAGCCTATTATTTGTTCTAGAAGCAACAATTAACTGATCATTTGAACTATCATAGTAAGTTCCATCTGAATCAACTCCATTTACAGTTAAACTTTTCACTACTGGTGATGTTTCTAATAAATTTGTAAATGATATTTTACCCGAAGTATTACTACTTGTTATTAATTTTAATTCGCTTGTAGAAGTTGACGAATTATTTTGTTCATTATTATCATCATCTGAACAAGCTCCAAATGATAGAGCTAACACTGATAGAGTTAAAAAAAGATTTTTCATATTGTTTAGTTTTTTTGTTATAAAACTTACTTACGAAAATTCTTCTTCTTTGGTTTTATTTTTTTAATTTTTTTTAGAAGTATAACTATACTCTTTAACTTTTCCTTCTATTCCAATAAAGTTTTGCTCTAAAATTGCAAAGTCTGCTTCTTTATTTCCTGTAGGATAAAATTCTGGATAAACAATAACTTCTTTTTTACCCCAGTTAAAAGCAACCGGTATAATTGGCACTCCTGCTTTTATTGCAATAAAATAAAAGCCCGTTTTTAATTCAGTAACTTTTTTACGTGTTCCTTCGGGTGCAATGGCCAATCTAAATTCATCTCTCTCTTCAAAAATTTTGGCAATAGCATCAACTTTGTTTTCATTCTTGAATCTGTTTAAAGCTGCTCCACCCATCCATCTAAAATAGTAACCAAAAGGAAAAATGAATAATTCTTTCTTACCAACAAAATTTATATTTACTCCTGTTACTCCTCTAGTAAGAACACCAATATAAAAGTCATGCCAACTTGTATGCGGAATTACTATTATGACGCTTTTTTTAATAGAAGTGTCAAAATTTCCTAGGAGTTTCCACCCCATTAATTTAAAAAATATGAATTCGTATATTTTCTTTTTCATCATAAATATTTGGTCAAAAATAGCATTATATTTACGAATAGAAAATCTGATTTATGAATTTAAAACGCATTCTGAGTTTTTTTATACCTGTTAAGGTCTATCAAATTGAATCAGAAATAAATACATCTCTTGAAGTAACCTGGAATAATGGTCAATTAGTTTTAGATTCTAAAAATACCAACTATTCATACGGAAGCTTACAAAGAGTGATGCGTATTGGCCTAGCACATATAGGTAGTGATGTTGTAAAAAAATCTAAATCAGCCTTAATATTAGGTGTTGCTGGTGGAAGTGTAATTCAAACTTTAAGAGACGAATTTGATTTTAAAGGAAAAATTACTGGAGTAGAATTAGATAAAAAAATCATTGAAATTGCAAACAACTATTTTGGATTAAATAAATTCAACGATGTTGAAATTATTAATGATGATGCTCAAAATTTTATAAGTAAAACCAAAGCAAAATATGACTTAATTGTAATTGATGTCTTTCAAGATAATATTATGCCTGACTTTTTATTTGAAGAAAACTTTATAAATAATCTTAAAAAGATTTTAGATAAAAACGGAAATATATTATTTAATACTATTGTCAATTTTAGCACTGATTTAAAACGAAATGAAGATTACACAACATTAGCTACTGAATATTTTCAAAATTGTAAAGTCCTTTCTAAAGTCGAAGGAAACAATGAATTGTTACTTTTATCCTAAAATTTTTCTAGCTTTTTCTAAATCTTCAGGAGTATCAATTCCGATACTGCCGTGATCTGTTTCAACCATTCTAATTCGCTTTCCATACTCTAAATAACGAAGTTGTTCCAATTTCTCTGAAGCCTCAAGAGACAACATTGGTAATCGATAAAAGTCCATTAAAGCTTCTTTTCTGAAAGCATAAATACCGATGTGTTTCATATAACGAACTCCTACATTTTCCTCTCTTGCATATGGTATCACTGAACGAGAAAAGTACAAAGCAAAACCCTGTTGATCAGTAATAACTTTTACATTATTAGGACTATTGATTTCTTCTTTATCTTTTATTTCAAACATTAAGGAAGCCAAATCAACTTTCTTTTCATTATCCTTTTTAAAAATTTCAATAACCTGTTCCAATGGTTTTTTATTGATAAATGGTTCATCTCCTTGAACATTAATAACAATATCGACATCCATATTTTCAACCGCTTCGGCAATACGATCACTTCCCGACTCATGTTCTTTGATACTCATGATTGCTTTACCTCCATTCAAAGTTATTTCATCATAAATCAATTGAGAATCAGTAACAACAAAAACATCATCAAACAATTTAGTTTCAAGTGCTGCTTCATAAGTACGAAGAATAACTGTTTTTCCTCCCAAGTCCTGCATTAACTTGGCAGGAAATCGTGTAGAAGCATAGCGTGCTGGTATTACGGCAATTATTTTCATTACTTTTTACTCTTTATTATTTTCTAAATTTTCTATACAACCAAAAAACTATTACAAAAATAAAAATTACAATAATTAAAGCTATAATAGGAACAAATATCGACAAAGTACTTAGCGTTATAGCTGTACCTGTTTCGGCTGTTGAGACTACAGGGTTTCCCAATCCGCCTGTTTTTACTGAAGAGGCTAATCTAGTAACACTGGTCATTCCCTGCATTGCTGTTG
Organism: uncultured Flavobacterium sp.; assembly: GCA_946480635.1. The sequence continues at coordinate 1,807 of CAMLKV010000039.1, read as the reverse complement.
CTGTTCCACCTCCTGCAATTATTGCTAGCCCCCATGTTAGCATAGGGTCTAAATCTACCAAGGTCGATGCCATTGCAGCTGTCCCAGCAATAGCAGCTAAAGGTGTCGCTATAGTATCTAATAAATTATCTACAAAAGGAATATAATAAGCAAATATCTCGACAATCATAGCAATTCCCAAAGTTATCAATGCAGGAAAACTACCAACCCATAGCCAACTTTCGTTTAAAGGAATAACATTAAGATGAGCAGCAAGACTTAATGCAAACAAAGGCAAAAAAACTCTAAATCCAGCTGAAGCGGCCAGTCCAATTCCTAAAAAAATACTAAGTATTGTTTGAATATCCATAGAGAATTAACTTTCAAAATTTTCGTTTTTAAAACCTATTAAATATAATTTATCTTTTGCTCTGGTAATAGCCGTATATAACCATCTTATATAGTCTCTGTCAATCCCGTTTGGCAAATATGGTTGCTCGATAAAAACTGTATTCCACTGTCCTCCTTGCGATTTATGACATGTTATTGCATATGAAAACTTAACCTGAAGCGCATTGAAATATTCGTTGCTTTTAATTTTTAAAAGTTTACGGTATGAAGCAGTTTCATTTTCATAATCTTTCATTACTTCCTGATACAATCTATTAGATTCTTCATAAGTTAATGATGGAGATTCACTTGTAATGGTATCTAAAAGTAAAATGGTATCAAAAGCTCTCTGATTAGGATAATCGACCATTCGTATTTTAACTACTGCAAATCTAAAACCGTATAATTCTTTAATCGATCTAATTTCAAGCACTTCAACAATATCTCCATTTGCTATGAACCCCGCTTCATCAGTTTCTTTTAACCAAAAATAATTATTTTTCACAACCATAAGTAAGTCTCCAGCCGAAAGTTCACTTTCCTTACCTAATATTTTAGATCTTATTTGTTGGTTGTATTGATTAGCTCTTTTGTTAGAACGCACAATAAAACAAGTGTCTTCTATACTATAATTACTGTATGATTGATTTATTGCATCTTGAATTTCATAACCATCTACAAGTCTAATAATATCTTTAAATCCATTAAGTTTGAACTGAAAATCTGTGATAAAACTATCTTTTAATAACTCTCTAAGTTCTGTTGCATTATACAGGATTCCTGAATTTTCTTCCTGACGCATTACTTCATCAAACTCTATCGAAATAACTTCTTTATTGTAATTTAAAGCTAAAGTATCAGTATTTAATGCAGGAGATATATCTAATTGAACTGGAGGTAATTGTGCCGTATCACCTAACAGAATCATTTTACAGTTTTGTCCCGAATATACATATGAAATTAAATCATCCAGAAGTGATCCATTTGCATACATTTTTGAGTCAGAATCAACATCAGATATCATCGAAGATTCATCAACGATAAAAATTGTATTAACGTTTTTATTAGGTTGTAAAGTAAAACTAACACCTCCGGCTTTTCCTTTTTTAGGAAAATAAATTTTTTTATGAATCGTATATGCAGGTTTACCTGAATAGTTTGCAATTACTTTTGCCGCCCTACCTGTTGGAGCCAATAAAACAGACTTCATTTTAACTTCTGCTAAATTATTTACAATTGTAGAAATCACTGTAGTTTTTCCAGTTCCAGCATATCCTTTTAAAACAAAAATCTCATTTTGAGCAGGGCTTGAAACAAATTCGGAAATTTTAGAGAAAAATATATCTTGCTTTACAGTGGGTTGAAAAGGGAATTTTTTTTGTAAAACACTGTAAAACAATTGAGCACTCATTTTATAGAAAGGAATAACATTAAAGGT
>CAMLKV010000038.1 GCA_946480635.1 uncultured Flavobacterium sp. | reverse complement strand
TAAAAGAATTCCATTAAAGGATTGCTAGGGATGTTGTAAACCGTTTTGTTTTTTACGTGTACCACTGTGTGAATAGCATTATCTGCGGCAGTTGTAAAGTCAACGCCTTCTGCGCCTAAGCTAACATTTCTTGCAAAACTTTCATTTGCGATTGACAGCTTAGATGATGATGAATTATTGTCAAAAAATAATTTGTAAGCCCCTAAAGTAGTGGCTCCGCTCAATAAAGAAACCAAAAATAAACTTCCAAATTTTTTCATAGTGTTATGTTTTATGATTTTAAATGTTTAACGTAAAAATAAAATTTTCGTATATAAGTAAAATATAGTTTAACGCTCTTTAACAGTCTTTAACTTCTTATTAATATTTGTACATTTGATATGTGATTTAGGAGCACTACATTTGTGTTCCAGTTCAGCATTTGTCCTGTTGTACGCTATATCTTTTTGTTGCCATCGAGAACCTCAGTTAACAAAAAGGATGTCGCTGCCATCAGGGCTATTTAACAACATTTCATTTCACTATGCAATTTACATTTTACAAATATCAAGGAACGGGAAATGACTTTGTCATGATTGATAACCGTTTACTTACTTTCCCCAAAAATGATACCAAACTAATCGAGCGATTATGTGATCGTCGTTTTGGTATTGGTGCTGATGGTCTTATTTTGTTAGAAGACGATGAATCGACCGATTTCAAAATGGTTTATTACAATTCTGATGGGAATGAGAGTTCTATGTGTGGTAATGGGGGACGTTGTTTAGTGGCTTTTGCAAAACAACTTAATGTTATAGCAGATAATGCCACTTTTATTGCTGTAGACGGTTTGCATCACGCTACAATTGATGAAAATGACATTGTGTCATTACAAATGAAAGATGTTGATGAGGTGCAACAACACGAAAATCATGTTTTCTTAAATACAGGTTCTCCTCATCATGTTCAACTGGTTGAAGATTTGCATATTTTTGATGTGCGTAATGAGGGATCAAAAATTAGATACAGTAATTTGTATGGTCAAGCAGGAAGTAATGTAAACTTTGTTACCCAAACGGATGAAAATAAATTTTGGTTGCGTACTTATGAAAGAGGAGTAGAAAACGAAACACTTTCTTGTGGTACAGGAGCCACAGCAGTAGCAATTGCAATGAAGTATATTGGGAAAACCGATAGTTCAGTTATTCAGTTGCGAGTTGAAGGTGGTGAATTAGAAGTGTCATTTACTGAAAAAAATGGATTTTTTACCCAAGTTTTTCTAAAAGGACCAGCAAAATTTGTTTACGAAGGACAAATCACTTTATAAATTTGATGATTACTTTAAAAGGAGAAAATATATATTTAAGAGCACTAGAGCCTGAAGATCTGGACTTTGTTTTTGCAATAGAAAATAATGAGGAAATTTGGGAGGTGAGTAATACTCAAACTCCATACTCAAGATTTCTAATTCATCAGTATTTAGAAAATGCGCATCAGGATATTTACATAGCTAAACAATTGCGATTAGCCATTTGTAAAAATGATACTTTTGAAGCCATTGGGCTTATCGATTTGTTTTATTTTGATTCTAAAAACAAAAGAGCAGGGGTTGGAATTGTTATCCAAAATAAAATAGATAGAAATCAAGGTGTAGGGAAAGAGTCTTTGGCTTTGCTAATAAATTATAGTTTTAAACAATTAGGACTTCATCAGCTCTTTGCAAATATTGGTGCCGATAATGAGCCAAGTTTGAAGCTTTTTACTACATTTGGTTTCCAGAAAATTGGCTTAAAAAAAGATTGGAACTTTAACAATTATAAGTTTTATGATGAGTATATGTTTCAGTTAATTAATACAACCTATTAAATTTAAAGTTTTGAATAAGAAAAGAATAGCAATAGTTGCACTTGTGGCAATTTTAGCAGTAGCAGTATACGCATACATTAATTTATTTTCAAGTAACACGAAGTTTGATAAAGACGAAGTGTATGTCTTCGTTCCTACAGGATCAAAATATGAAGATGTACTTCAAATTTTAGAACCTTATGTCGCAGATATTGATAAATTTAAATTTGTTGCTGAGAAGCGTTCTTACGATGAAAATGTATTTCCTGGTCGTTTCTTGTTTAAAAAAGGAATGGGATGTTTTGCGATAGTTTCGGCATTACGTCATAACATGCCGTTAAATTTAGCTTTTAATAATCAGGAAAGCCTTGAAAAATTAGTTTCTCGTGTTTCTTCTCAAATAGAAGCTGATAGTGTTAGCTTAATGAAGTCTATTACAGATTCAGTTTTCATGGAGAAAAACGGATTGAATAGAGAAACTGTTCTTGGAATGTTTATACCCAATACATACGAATTAAAATGGAATACTTCTGCAGATAAATTTAGAGATAAAATGGCAGATGAGTTTAATCGTTTCTGGAATGATGAGCGCAGAGCTAAAGCTAAGGCATTAGGAATGACTCCAGCTCAAGTTATTACTTTGGCGGCAATTGTTCATAAAGAAACTGTAAAAACAGACGAGCGTCCTCGTGTTGCAGGTGTTTACTTAAACAGATTAAAACTTGAAATGCCTTTACAAGCAGATCCAACGGTTATTTATGCTGTAAAAAGAGAAAGCGGCGATTTCAACCAAGTTATTAAAAGGGTAAAAGGGGATATGTTAAGACTTCAGTCTCCATATAATACTTATGTGAACGTAGGATTGCCTCCTGGTCCCATTGCAATGCCAGATATTACAGCTATCGATGCCGTTCTTAATGCAGAAAAACACGATTACATATATTTTTGCGCAAGTGTTGACAGACAAGGTTATCATGATTTTGCCAGTACTTATGAGCAACATCAGGTTTACGCTAAAAAGTATGCAGAGTGGGTTACTAAGCTTGGATTATAATTATAAAATGACATAAATGAAAAGTCGATTTGATAAAAATCGACTTTTTTATTTGCTGTGTTTTCCTAATAAAAACATTCTTGTAAATCAACGAGTTAATGTGTAGTTTGTCTATTTTTTGAAAAAATTAACAACCCTTTCCATATTTAAGCCTTACCTTTGTCCCGTAGAAATTTTCTAGTTATGATGGAATTTTCACGTTAAAGTACCGTGGTTCCTAGCTAGAAGAAATTCATTTTATGACAAAAAAACAGATATTTTATCTCGGATTATTTGCCTCAATCATCACCCTTAGTTCAGGTTTTAGACCTTTTCAAGCAGAATTATTTCCTTGGTTTCATGTATTTGACAAAGAAATAGTTTACAAAGTACCTACAGAAATAGAAGTTGGACAAACTTATTTTGATGTTCCCTTTACGGGTAAAACTTTCGTTGGTTTTCAGCAGCGTTTAGCTGTGAGAGAATCACAAGGGAAATATCATAAGGTTAACACCCTTGGTTATTTAGGTAAGTACCAATTTGGATCAGAAACTCTTGAAAGTTTAGGGGTTAATGATGAGCAACATTTTCTAGAAAGCAGAAAGTTACAGGAAAAAGCATTTATGGCCTATTTAGCACGTAATAAATGGGAGTTGCGTAAGGAAATTGCTAAATATACTGGAAGAGTTATAAGAGGTATAACTATTACAGAATCTGGTATATTAGCGGCGGCACATTTAGGTGGCCCGGGAGCAGTAAAAAAATTCTTGAGAAGTAATGGCCAAAGAAAATTTAAAGATGGCTATGGTACTTCAATAACAGAATATTTAAAAGAATTTGCTGGTTATGATACCAGTTTCATAGAGGCTAATAAAAAAGCAAAAGCAGGACAGTATTAATAGCTTTTATGAATTATAAAAATAGAAGGTCGGTTTTGTAAATCGACCTTTTGTTTTTTCCAGTCTTTTACAGCCAATGTTTTTATAAACTCTGTAGGTAATGTAATATCGCAAGCGATACACAAATTGGTATTAGGTTGTAGTGTGTTTAGAATATCTTCTAAGAGTTTATTGTTACGGTAAGGAGTTTCAATAAACAATTGTGATTGATTTTTCTCAAAAGATGTTTTTTCAAAATTCTTTAGTGCTGATTTTTTTTCTCCTTTGTCGATAGGTAAATAACCGTTGAATGCAAAACTTTGACCGTTCATTCCAGAAGCCATAACCGCTAATAAAATAGAACTAGGGCCAACTAGAGGAACTACTTGAATTCCTTTTTCGTGAGCTAGTTTAACAATCACCGCACCAGGATCTGCTACGCCAGGACATCCTGCTTCGCTCATTAAGCCAACATTTAAACCGTTTAATAAAGGTTTTATAAATTCCTGATGCTCGTGTACTTCAGTATGTTTGTTAAGTACTGAAATTTTCAAATCAGGTTGTTTTTTTTCAGGATGAACACTTTTTATAAAGCGACGAGCCGTTTTCTCGTTTTCAACGATATAATGGTCAATGAAATCAATAGTTCTTTTTATGGTTTGAGGTAAAACATCTTCAGGATTCATTTCTCCAAGTGTTGTTGGGATCAAATATAATTTTCCTAAAAAAGTAATTGGTTTCATTGTAATTATTTGTTTGCTAGTTTTTGTGCAATTATTTCACAAGCTTCATCAAGCATATCATATACTTTTTCAAAGCCGTCTTGACCTCCATAATAGGGGTCTGGGACATCTACTCGTTCACCTGGGAAAATCTCTTCTAGAATAAGTTGAATTTTGTTTTTGTGATTGTCATTTTCTGCTAGTGATATCACATCTTTGAAATTCTGATTATCCATAACATAAATGTAATCAAAATTGTCAAAATCAGACTTTTGGAATTTTCTTGCTTTTTGGTGAGCAATATCAATACCTCTATTTCGTGCGGTTAGTATGGAACGTTTGTCTGGTTGTTCGCCTGCATGCCATCCTCCAGTTCCTGCAGAATCGACGATAAAGTCATTTGATAATTTTGAACGTAAAATACCTTCGGCCAGTGGGGAACGGCAAATATTCCCCAAGCAGACCATCAGAATTTTTTTAGGCATTATAATGAAAGTTTTTTGTTGATGTCATCAACAAATTTTTTGAACTGCTTATCTGTAGTTACTAAATTATCGACAGTCTTGCAAGCGTGTAAAACTGTAGCGTGATCCCTGTCGCCAATTTGTGATCCAATATTTGCTAAAGATGCTTTAGTGTATTTTTTTGCAAAGAACATAGCTAGTTGACGAGCTTGAACAACGTGACGTTTTCTAGTTTGAGATTGTAATGTGTCAACATCTAACTGGAAATAATCTGAAACCACTTTTTGAATGTAGTCAATAGATATTTCACGTTTAACATTTTTCACAAATTTCTCAACTACTTGTTTAGCTAAGTCAATCGTAACTTCTTTTTTGTTGAAAGATGATTGAGCAATTAAAGAGATAATTGCACCTTCAAGCTCTCTAACATTTGTTTTGATGTTACGTGCTACGTATTCAATAATTTCTTCAGGCATTTCAACACCGTCACGGAACAAAATGTTCTTTAAAATGGAAACTCTTGTTTCATAGTCAGGTTGATGTAGCTCAGCTGATAATCCCCATTTAAAACGCGATAATAAACGTTGTTCAATATCTTGCATGTCAACAGGCGCTTTATCAGATGTTAAAATAACCTGTTTCCCATTTTGGTGTAAATGGTTGAATATGTGGAAGAATACATCTTGAGTCCCTGTTTTTCCTGAAAGGAATTGAACATCATCAATGATTAATACATCTATCAATTGATAAAAATGAATAAAGTCATTTCGAGTATTTTTCTTAACTGAATCGATATATTGCTGAGTGAAAATTTCTGCAGAAATATACAATACTGTCTTTTCTGGATATTTGTCTTTAATTTCAACTCCAATAGCATGTGCCAAGTGCGTTTTTCCTAATCCAACACCACCAAAAATTAATAATGGATTGAATGAAGTTCCTCCTGGCTTGTTTGCTACAGCCATACCTGCAGATCTCGCTAATCTATTAGAATCTCCTTCAAGGAAGTTTTCAAAACTATAATTAGCATTTAATTGCGATTCGATTTTGATATTTCGAATTCCAGGTATGATAAAAGGATTTTTTAATTCCGGATTTTTTTGTTGAACTGGAACATCAATCTCCTGAGTTTTAACTGCGGGTCTATTGTTACTTGGAATTTGCTCTGTAAACGGAAGTTTGTTTCCGTAAGTGTTCTCCATTTTAATTTTATAAAGTAACTTAGCATTTTTTCCAAGCTCTTTTTGTAATGCAACTTTTAATAATTTAACATAGTGTTCTTCTAACCATTCGTAAAAGAATTTACTAGGTACTTGAATATAAAGTGCGTTGTCTGTGAGCTCAACAGACTTGATTGGTTCAAACCAAGTTTTGTAAGCTTGCTCTTGAATATTATCTTTTATGAAAGACAGACAATTCTCCCAGACTGATTCCGCAGTTTTATTCATTGTATGCATCTAAAATGTTAATTTTTAAAAGATTAAACTTGTTAATTTTGGTACAAGTTTTAGAGTTGATTGGGATAGCAAATATGCCTCATAAAATTCTTAAAAAAAAATTTTTTTGATGTTGATTTTATAAAAAAAATGTCGTAAAGCGTTTTATTGGGGTTAACAGAGTGTTAATTTTTTTTAAAGAAAAAGAGATGAAATTTTATGATTTAAAGGTGCGTGTAAGATATGCAGAAACTGATCAGATGGGTATAGTTTATCATGGTAATTATGTTCAGTATTTTGAGATGGGTAGGGTGGAATGGCTTAGAAATCTGGGAGTTTCTTACAAATGGATGGAAGAAAACGGTGTTATGCTTCCTGTGGTTTCATTGACCATGAATTACAAAAGACCAGCTCGATATGATGATGAGTTAACAGTGCGAACAATTTTTAAAAGTCAGGAATCTGTTAAAATAGAATTCGATTATGAGATATACAATCAATCAAATGAGTTATTAACAACAGGTAGTTCAATTTTGGTTTTTGTAGATGTTAAAACTGGTCGTCCAACTTTGCCACCAGATTACATTAAAGAATTGTTGGGAAAAATTTAAATTTCTTCAATTTTCACTTCAAATAAATTAGTAAAAATGTCGAAAATCATTTTGGCATTTTTTTTACGTGTGGCAATTTCGATTTGACAATTCTCTTCCATTTTTTGAGAAACAATATTGAGATTTTTTTCTTTTATAACTCTCATTACTTTATTCATGTTTTTGTAATCAAAAGTTATATTGAAATGTATGTCTATTGTTTTTTCAATTATAGTAGATGCTTCTAGAGCTATTTTTGCTCCTTCTCTATAAGCTGAAATCAAACCACCTACGCCAAGTTTTACACCACCAAAATAGCGAACAACCACAACTAATACATTTGTAATGTCAAACGATTGGATTTGGCCATAAATGGGCATGCCAGCACTGTTGTTAGGCTCTCCATCATCATTTGCGCGGTATTGAATTCTAGTGGTTCCAAGCTGCCAAGCATAACACCAATGGCGAGCTGAGAAATGTTCTTTTTTTAAGCGTTCTATGTGAGTTTTTACTTCGTCTTCTGAGCTAATGGGAAATGCATAGCCGTAAAACTTACTATTCTTTTCTTTGAACAGTACTTCGGGTGAAGCTTCTTCTATTGTTTTATATGTATCGGTAGTACTCAATGTAGTAATTTGAGTGCAAAAATAGTATTTTATAAAATCTGTAATTATGAAAAAGGAAGTTCTTTTCTGGAAAAAAGTTCGGTTACATCTTCCTTACCTACTTGTAAATTCCAAACATGCATACCTAAAGAAGCAGCTATGTCAGTATTTGTTTTTTTATCATCAATGAATAAAGTTCTCTTTGGAGCTAGTTCATGTTTTTTAATTATAAAATTAAAAGCCTCTGGTTCAGGTTTACGATGTCCAATTTCGAAAGAAAAATAGATTTTCTCGAAGCATTGATAAAACTCACGAGCGAAAGTCATTCCTACACGATGTTCAAATTTTGCAATATGAATTTCGTCGGTATTACTTAAAAGAAATAAACGGTATTTATGCGATAATTTTTGAAGAAATTCTAATCGTGATAATGGGAAATCAATTAAAACTGAATTCCAAGCAGTTCTTATGTCGTCAATTGAAGCGTTAGGCATGAGCTTCTTCATTTCAATCATGAACTGAACTTCAGATATTTTTCCTTTTTCAAATTGTTGATTAACCTTGTCTATTTCTTCGTTCCAAGATTGTAGCCCAAGTTTTTTTAACGCTTCTAATGATGCGTTTTTATCTAAATTCATGAACACATCTCCAAAATCGAAAATAATAGTATTAATCATAATTCGTAAAAATTAAAAGTTCATCACTTATTATTTTTTTATTTTCTGTAATTTTTCCTGAAATTTTTGGAGCCTTAGTTCCTTCAGAAAAAAAAGAAATACCTTTAAAAACTCTTGCTTCATCCCAAAGTTGAGCATCAATAAAAGTTTGTAAAGTTTGACTTCCTCCTTCTATAATTACTGACTGAATTTCTTTGTCATATAAATAATCACAAATTTGATTTGCAACGTTTTTTGAGAAATCAATTTCCTTGTTCGTAATCAAAATGGTAAGAGCCGAATCATCAAATATAGCACTTTCTTTTGAAATTCTGTTTTTTTTGTCTAAAACTATTCTTACAGGTTGGTTGCCTTTCCAATCTCTGGCTGTTAAACTAGGATTGTCATCTATTATGGTTTGTGTTCCAGCTAAGATTCCTTGTTCCTCTGTACGCCATTTATGTACCAATTGACGAGAATATTTATTGGTAATCCAAACAGGTTTTTGATTTTCTTTTGATTTGGGAGCAATAAAACCGTCTTTGGTTTCTGCCCATTTCAAAATTATATAAGGACGCTTTTTGTTGTGAAATGTAAAAAAACGTTTGTTGAGCTCGTTGCATTCTTCTTCTAATACACCCACAGTAACATTGGCTCCAGATTCAATTAATTTTTTAATTCCATTGCCTGATACTTTTGCGAAGGGATCAATTGTGCCAATCACTACATTTGGTATTTTGTGATGAATTATTAAATCGGAACAAGGAGGTGTTTTACCAAAATGGCTGCAAGGTTCTAAGCTTACATAAATGGTTGATTTAGATAGTAGTGATTTGTCTTTAACCGAATTTATAGCATTTACTTCAGCATGAGATTCTCCAGCCTTTTTATGCCAGCCTTCGCCAATTATTTTTCCGTCATGTACAATTACACTTCCTACTAAGGGATTTGGGTAGGTTGTTCCAAGCCCATTTTTAGCTAATTCTATACAACGTGATATGTATTTTTCATGTATCTTCACATCACAAAAATAAGCTTTTAATTTTATGTTGATTCGAGAAATACAACCACAAGATAATATTCAAGTGGCTCAAGTTGTTCGTTCTGTTTTAGAAGAACTTAATGTACCAAAAGTTGGTACAGCTTATGCTGATCCTGAACTTAATACTATGTATGAAGCCTATCAAAAACCAAATTCGGCTTATTTTGTTGTAGAAAACGAAGGTAGAATTCTTGGTGTTGCGGGAATTTCGCCTTTAGCAAACGGTAAACCTGAGGTTTGTGAATTACAAAAAATGTATTTCCTAACAGAAACACGAGGTTTGGGAATTGGCACACAAATGATGGCGGTATGTTTAAATAAAGCAAAAGAATTTGGTTTTAAACAATGTTATTTAGAAACCATGCCTTATATGGAAGCTGCCCAAAAATTATATAAAAAGTCTGGATTTGAATATTTAAACGAGCCGATGGGCTGTACAGGACATTCGGCTTGTCCAGTTTGGATGATTAAAAATTTATAAATGTATTTAAAGGAATATAAAATTCAATTTAGTAAAGAACTATCTAAAGTTTATGATGAACATGAAATTGATAGTTTTTTCTACATATTACTTGAAGCGTTTCATCAAATGAAAAGAGTTGATTTAGCAATAAATCAAAACATGGAACTAGATGCCATGCAATTGTTGCAATGGGAAACAGTTTTATCTCAACTAAAAGAACAAAAACCTATTCAGTATATTTTAGGCGAAACAGATTTTTTTGGCTTACCATTTTATGTTAATGAAAATACTTTAATTCCGCGTCCCGAAACTGAAGAATTAGTAGATTGGATTATTCAACAGTCGACAATTAAAAGTCAAAATTCAAAATTCAAAATTTTAGATATAGGCACAGGGACGGGTTGTATTGCTATTTCATTAGCTAAAAATTTACCAAATGCTGATGTTTTTGCTCTTGATGTTTCAGGTAAAGCACTAGAAGTTGCAACCAAAAACGCTAAAAGGAATAATGTAGATATCACTTTTCTTAATCAGAGTATTTTAGAAACAGATGATTTAGAACAACAGTTTGATATTATAGTTTCTAATCCTCCATATGTTCGTAATCTTGAAAAACAAGAAATCAAGAAAAATGTTTTGGACTTTGAACCACATTTAGCTTTGTTTGTAGAAGATGATGATGCTTTGTTGTTTTATAGAAAAATAACTCAATTGGCACAAAAAAATCTTTCCGAAAGTGGTATGTTGTTTTTTGAAATCAATCAGTATTTGAGTAATCAAATGTTTGAAATGATAAAAACTTTTAATTTTACAGACATTCAACTTCGGAAAGATTTATACGGAAATGATAGGATGATGTTGATAAAAAGATGATAGAATCTGTTTGTTGATTTATCTTCCTAACTCTTTTTGGACTTCAGCATAAATCGCAGCCATTTGAGTTGCGCTAAAACCAGCATAATTTCCTGCGTTACCAAAAAAGTATCTTCTCCAGAAATCCCAGTCAATATCTCCGTATTCACCGCCTTTTACACTTTTTAATGCTTTATTGTCTAGAATAGTAGCATTGCTTAATTTTTTAAATTTTTCTAGTTTCATAGTATGAGTTTATTTTTTATAAAACTAGAAACTTTGATGAGGTTCTGTCAAATGTTCAAAAAACGAGAAAGTTGGAAGACGAAAATTTAATTTTAAAAAAGTT
>CAMLKV010000037.1 GCA_946480635.1 uncultured Flavobacterium sp. | reverse complement strand
ATTGGCTTTACAATTCGCAAATGAAGGACATCAGGTATTAGCAATTTCTAGAAAAACACCTCAAGAATTAATTGAGAATAAAAACATCACTTGTCTATCAATTGATTTGTCAATTGAAGAAGATTTACAACAAGTTGAAAAATTTATTGATGCTACATGGAAGAAAGTGGATGTGATTATTCATAATGCAGGAAGTTTACTTCATAAACCATTCGAACAAATTTCGACTAAAGAATTTGAAGATATTTATAAGGTGAATGTTTTTGGTGTTGCAGCTTTAACTCGTATTTGTGTTCCATATTTGCAAAAAGGAAGTCATGTGATTACTATAAGTTCGATGGGCGGAATTCAAGGAAGTATGAAGTTTCCTGGATTGGCAGCATATAGCTCAAGTAAAGGTGCTGTGATTACTTTATCAGAATTGTTGGCAGAAGAATATAAAGAAAGAGGAATTGCCTTTAATGTTTTGGCATTGGGAGCTGTTCAAACGGAAATGTTACAAGAAGCTTTTCCTGGTTATCAAGCGCCAATTTCGGCTAAAGAAATGGCTGATTATATTTTTAATTTTGCTTTGACAGGAAATAAATATTATAATGGGAAAGTGCTTCAGGTTTCTTCAACGACACCTTAGCTAATTATGAATTATAAATGTTTAATTATGAATGAAAACTTGAAAAATGAGTAATGTAATTAAAGATAAAAGTTTTTTATTAGCGATTAAAGGAGTGGAGTTTTATAAAAAAATCACAGAATCTAAACGTGAATATATATTATCAAAGCAATTTGTTCGTTCAATTACATCTGTTGGTGCAAACATACGCGAAGCAGTAAATGGACAGACAAAGCCTGATTTTATTCATAAATTATCCATTGCTCAAAAGGAATGTGATGAATCTATGTATTGGTTAGAACTTTTGCAAGCTTCAGATTATATTTCGAAAGATGAATTCTTAGAGATTTATAATGATTGTGAGGAAGTCTTGAAAATCACTAAAAGTATTATCATCACTTCGAAAAACAATATTAAAAATTCATAATTATGAATTCATAATTAAATGGACGTTTTATATAAATATATCCCTGAACATGCAGTTCCAATGTGTTTTGAATTAATCAAAGCAAATAATGTGCATCTTAAAATTGTAAACGAGCGTATAACAAGACACGGAGATTATCGTCGTGATACAAATGGTTCACATATTATTACAGTAAATTTTTCGCAAAATAAATATCGATTTCTTATAACGCTAATTCATGAAATTGCACATTTGGTTGCTTTTGAAAAATATGGACGACGTATAAAACCACATGGAGATGAGTGGAAAATGACTTTTCAGCGATTAATGGTTCCTTTTATTAGACCCGAAATTTTTCCGAATAACTTGTTACCACTTATTGCTAGACATTTTAGAAATCCAAAAGCAACTAGTGATACTGATACGACTTTGGCTTTAGCATTGAAACAATTTGATCCCATAAATGATAAAAATTATGTTTTCGAAATTCCATACGGAAGTACATTCAGAATTCACAATGGAAAGGTCTTTAAAAAAGTGGCGCTGAGAACAAAACGTATAGAATGTTTAGAAATAGCGACAGGAAAAGTATATTTGTTTAACCCAAATGCTGAAGTTGAGCTGTTGAGTTAAAGTTTATCTTTGTACCTTTGCAGGCTTGTTACTTTGTAACTCAAATATTATGAATAAAAATTATTATGCAATATTAATGGCCGGAGGAGTTGGTTCTCGCTTTTGGCCTGTGAGTACTACAGAATTTCCTAAACAGTTCCACGATATGTTGGGATCAGGGGAAACACTTATTCAGAAAACTTTTTCTAGGTTATCTAAACTTATTCCAACCGAAAATATTTTAGTATTAACGAATGAGAAATACAATGACTTGGTTCTTGAACAATTGCCTCAGGTAAAACAAGAACAAGTTTTATTGGAACCAGCTATGCGTAACACGGCACCATGTATTTTATATGCTTCGTTAAAAATAAAAAAGCAAAATCCAGATGCGGTAATGGTGGTAGCGCCAAGTGATCATTGGATTGAGGATGAAAATGCTTTTACAAGTGATTTGCAGCAATGTTTCGATTTTTGCCAAAGCGAAAATGCATTAATGACTTTGGGTATTCAACCAACATTTCCTAATACAGGTTTTGGATATATTGAATATGATAAAACAGATTCTAATGCTGTAAAAAAAGTAAAACAGTTTAGAGAAAAACCAGATTATGAAACGGCTAAGTCGTTCTTGGAAAGTGGTAACTTTCTTTGGAATGGAGGAATTTTTATTTGGAGTGTAAAATCTATTGTTGAGGCTTTTGAAAAATTCCAACCTCAAATGAACACTTTGTTCTTAAAAGGATGGAATGATTTTAATACAAGTTCAGAAAAACAATTTATTGAAGATAATTATTCGTCTGCAGAAAATATTTCGATTGACTATGCTGTGATGGAAAATGCAAGCAATGTATATGTTCTTCCAGCAACTTTCGATTGGAATGATTTAGGTACTTGGGGCTCTTTACATGAAAAATTAGATAAGGATCATAATAATAACGCTGTTGTTAATGCTAAAGTAGTATTAGAAAATGCATCAAACAATATTGTGCGTTCTGATGCCGATAAGTTAATTATCATTGACGGTTTGCACGATTATATTATAGTAGATAGAGAAGGCATACTTTTAATTTATCCAAAAAACAAGGAACAGGAAATAAAAAGAATTACTGCAATTGTAAATGATTTAAAATAACATCTTTGATGAATTCATGAGAAAAAAATTAATTATTTTTCTTTTAACATTTTTTAATCTGTCTTTTGGGCAGTCATCAAATTTTACTTTAAACTTAACAGCGGTTAACGAAACTTGTCCAGGAAATGGAAGACTAAATTTTACTGTTTCAAATACTACTCCTAGTGGGGTAGTTATATTTACCGTTTACAAATTACCTGATCTAACAACTCCTATAGTTACTACGCAAGCAAATACTTTTACAGGATTGGTGGCTGCAAATTATAGGGTTGTAGCGACTGAATCATTACCAAATGGTACATCAAACATAAGGCAAAAGGATATTGTTATTCTTGATATGATTGCGCAAATGCAATTAGATTTTCAATCAGAAAACCAAACCTGTGTTCATTTGGGATCAATAAGTGTTACTACAATTTCAGGATACCCAGTTTCTTATGAAATTATTTCTGGGCCATTGACCTTTACTCCACAAACTTCAAATGTTTTTACAGGATTGGTAGCTGGAACGTATGTTGTAAAGGTTATTGATAGATGTGGAGAATTTATCACACAAAATATAGTAATTGAAAATTTAAATAACGTTATAACTTTTGGGCAAAGCGCATTGAATCCCATTGATTGTAATCTGTTAAGTCAAAATGTTGTAATTACCACTCAAGTTGGAATTTATTACCCCATAACTGTTCAGTATACTGTTTATGAACCAAGCGGGAATGTAACAGTGTCAACTCAGGTTATAAATTCAGGTGACCCCAACTCATTGTTGTTAACTGGTACTATTCCTTTTATATATGGCCAAACATATAGTTATCAAATAGCTGTCACAGACTCATGTGGTAATACATATAATAGCGGATTGACAAGTGTAAATGCTTTAATGGAAGTTTCAGTAGGAGTTGGTTTGGTTAACTGTAATTCAAAAAAAATTCAGCTCAATATAAAAAATGGAATTGCTCCTTTTACAGTCATTTTTTTAAGTAGTCCGCCAGGTTTTAATCCAAATACATATAATAGTTTACATCCAAATTTTAGTACCAGTATTATAGCATATAATAATCTTTCAGTTCCATTACCTGCGGGAAATTACAATGTACAGGTCACAGATTCTTGTGGGAGGACAGATAATGAGAGCTTTATAGTAGATAATGTGGTTTTGGTTCCAAATATTGTTGTATCGCAATTAAATGGTTGTTCAGAAGGATTTTCTTCTTTTTCAATAGGTACAAATAATGCATTGTTTGATATTGTTACAGCCGAAATGGTTTCTGCTCCTTCTACTTATCCCGTTACACTTCCTTTAAATTTGAATGCAAATATTTATCTTGGAAGTGTTTTTTTGTCAGATTTGCCTTCTGGTGCATATAATTTAAGACTTACTGATAATTGTGGAATCACTCATAATGTTACTGTTCAAGCAAATGGCTATCATACAAACTTTAATAATGTTAATGTTATTGAGGACTGTTCGTCTTTTAAAATAGATTTACAAAATTCGTCAAATATACCAGCTGGATTAGTCACATTTTGGCTTCAAAAATTTAACCCTGTAACAAATCAATGGGTTCATCCAATAACAGGAACATCTGGTGGAGCAGGTATAAATTCTTTGAATGCATTGAATTTAACCAATTTTACTATTAGTAATTCTATTTCCTCTGTTGGGAAATTCAGAGTTGTAAAAATGTTCTTTTCTTATAAACTCCCTACATCATCGGATCCTAGTACAACAAATTATTGTATTGAAGAAATTAAAAATTTCGAATCTAATTTAGAGCCAAGAATTAAAGATATTTATAGCTTTTCATGTAGTAATAATTCGTATCAGGTTATTGTCGAAGCAGAAGGAGTAGGGCCTTTAACATATGAAATAATTACAAAAGATGGATTGCCTTTCTATGTAAATAATCTTAATTCAAGTGTGTTTAATAGTTTAGCTGCTGGAGTTTATAGTTTTAAGGTTACTGATAGTTGTGGAAATAGTAAGAGTAGATTGTTTGAAGTAAGTGGGAATGTTATTTTGCCTATAATGGCAACACCTTTTTGCAACGGGAGTATAGGTAATTTAAGCGTTCCTTATTTTTCCTATTTACAATATGAGTGGTGGAAAGACAATAATACTTCAGTAATACTTAGTAATTCAAATAGCTTAACATTTAGTCCGTTTAACTTTAATACTCACTCAGGTGTTTATCATGTAAGGATAACAAACCCAGGTAACCCTAATACTTGTATTAATCTCGTTTTAGATTATACAATTCAGAGTTCTTTAGGTAATCCTAATGCAGGGAATGATTCTGAAATTACAATATGTGGTACTCACGGTATTATTAATTTGAATTCACTTCTTTCAGCGAATCATGACTTGAACGGAATTTGGAGTGAAACTAGTAATAGTGGTATCCCTTTGATAAATGGTTCTTGGGATTCAACTAATTTGTCTGCTGGCACATATTTGTTTCAATATAGTGTTGATGGATTGTGCGACATTGATGATGTTGCTGTGATAAAAATCAATTTAAAGAATCAGCCTCAAAGCCCCAATGCTTTTTTTGATAGTCAGGTATGTATTTATGGTGATTTGCATTTGTATGCTTCAACTGTATTTGGTGCAACTTATGTTTGGACAGGACCTAACGGGTTTTTATCGAATGAGCAGAATCCGGTCATTTCAAATGTAACATCGCTAATGCAAGGAGTGTATACAGTGAAAGCAATTTTGGATGGATGTGAATCAGAGCCTTCATCAGTTCAGGTAGAGGTTAATGATTTACCAGATTTTCAGTTAAAAACATGGTGTGATACTAATAAACAAATTAAAGTTGATTTTACAAACCAAACAGTTAATCCTGATTTATTTGAGTATGAATGGGTTTATCCTGATGGGAATGTATATTATGGTAATCAAAACATTGAAATAAGCAGTGGTGAAACTGGTAATTATACAGTTTCTGTAACTAATTTTAATGGTTGTAAAGCTGTAAAGTCTCTTTTAATAGATTGTACTTTATGTAACATACCTAAAGGAGTTTCTGCTAATGGGGATGGAGATAATGATAATTTTGATCTAAGTTGTATTGATGAAATTAAGAATGTGAAAATATATAATCGTTATGGAATTCTCATTTTTGAAAAAGATAATTATGTAAATGAATGGGGAGGAAATGATAAAAAAGGTCACTTACTACCAACAGGAACTTATTATTATCTAATATCATTCAATGATAATAATTTTAAATCAGGTTGGGTATATCTTAACTATTAATAAAAAAGGAGTCATTTTTTGACTCCTTTTTTATAATATCTTAGTTAAATTAAATTCCTTCTTTCAATACCGCTTCTCGTACTTTTTTGAATAGTTCAGATGAATATACAAAGTCAGTAACTGCTTCGTTATCGGTTTTAAAGATTTGAGTTTTATCTCCTTCCCAAGCTTTTAATCCATTTTTCAAGAAAACAATCTTATCTCCAATCTCCATTACTGAGTTCATATCATGTGTGTTAATAACGGTAGTAATGTTATATTCTTTTGTGATTTCCTGAATTAAGTTGTCAATTACAATAGCCGTTTTAGGATCTAGTCCTGAGTTAGGTTCATCACAAAATAAATATTTCGGATTGTTTACAATCGCTCTGGCAATCGCCACACGCTTTTGCATACCTCCTGAAATTTCAGAAGGTTTTTTATGATGTGCGTCAATTAAGTTTACTCTCTCAATAACAAAATCGACGCGCTCTTTAATTTCGTTTTTTGTTTTATTTGAGAACATTTTTAGTGGGAATCCTATATTTTCTTCTACAGTCATCGAATCAAATAAAGCACTTCCTTGGAAAACCATCCCAATTTCGGTTCTCAATTCACGTCGTTCATCATCAGACATTTCAGAATATATACGGCCATCAAAAGCAATGGTACCACTATCAACATGATGAATTCCTAATAACGATTTTAGAAAAACGGTTTTTCCTGAGCCTGATTGTCCAATAATTAAATTTGTCTTACCAGCTTCTAATGTAGTTGAGATTCCTTTTAGCACCATTTGATCACCAAATGATTTTTTTATGTCTTTAACTTCAATCATAATTAATTGGTTAAAAGAAGTTGAGTTAGAATATAATTAGTCAGAATAATAACTACTGAAGTCCATACAAAGGAAACGGTACTCGCTTTACCAACTTCAAGAGCACCACCTTTCATGTAGTAACCATGAAACGATGGAATTGTTGCTAATAAAAAGGCAAAAACACAGGTTTTTATAAAGGCATAGGTTACATGAAACGGAATAAATTCGGTTTGAATACCATTAATAAATTCATCTGCGGTAGCAAAACCACCATAAACAGCTGCTAGCCATCCTCCAAAAACACCTAAAAACATACTTAATCCAATAACAAAAGGATAAAGCATAAGCGCGATAAGTTTTGGAAAAACTAAGTAGTTCAGTGAGTTTACACCCATAACTTCTAAAGCATCAATTTGTTCAGTTACACGCATTGTTCCAATACTCGATGTAATAAAAGAGCCCATTTTACCTGCCATAATGATGGAGATAAATGTTGGGGCAAATTCTAAAATTACTGATTGTCGTGTGGCAAATCCAATTAAATATTTAGGGATTAACGGATTGGTTAAGTTTAGCGCAGTTTGGATAGAAACTACTCCACCCACGAAGAAAGAAATGAACGATACAATTCCTAACGAATCTATTATTAAATCATCAATCTCTTTAAATATTAGGTTTCGCATTACTGACCATTTGGTTGGCTTCTTGAAGATCTCTTGTAACATCAAGAAATATCTTCCTATTTGCGATAAGTAACGGATTAACATCATAGGCTAAAAATATGTGCTAAAATAGTTATAAGTTATAAGTTATGAGTTATAAGTTATGAGTTTTTTGAATTCGAATGAACAAATTAACCAATCAATTTTTCCTTCATTTTTTTCCAGCGATAAGCTTTTACAAATTTTGCTTGTTCCTGAGTTACCAACATTGTTTTGTTTTCGGCTTTGGCTTTCCAGAATCCTTTAATGTAGTCGATGAATAATAGAGGTTTACCTTTTCGCATTGCTAATTTTAAAGAAGCTACAGCGGTGATGAAAAACCCGTAACCTAGAGTGTAAAACGCTTCGCCTTGTTTGTATCGAGAAGCTTGATTGTAGTTGGCTCCTGTAGGTTTTAAATGTTTGACTTTTAGCGATTCGTCAGTAACTATTTTCCAATTGTAAAATTTGCAAAGTAATTCATCAACGGTATCCCAACCCATAGCAGGTTTCAATCCGCCAATTTGCTTGAAAGTTTCCTTGCGGTATGCTTTAAAAGCACCACGAATATGATCTTTATCTGTTAAATTTTCTAAAATCCATTCGCCATTTTTTTCAATGTAGGCAAATCCACCAGCCATGCCAATCTTGCCATCACTTTTGAAGTGATTGATAATAGTTTCAAAATAGTTATTAGGAAAAATTAAATCAGAATCACCTTTCACCATGATGTCATAATCATCATCAAGAGTGTCTAGTCCTGTTTGAAAAGCCTGAATGACTTTACTTCCTGGTAAGTGTATTGCATCCGATTTTTTTTCAACTAACGAAATCCAAGGATGTTTTTGAGTAAATTCATGAACTATTTCTGCGGTTTTATCGCTAGAATTATCGTTTACCACCACAGCTTTTTTTGGTAAAACAGTTTGATTTACTAACGATTCTAAAGTTAAGCCAATAAATTTTTCTTCGTTGTGAGCGGGTATGACGATGTAATAGTCCATTTTGTGTTAGATTTTCGTTAGCTCGAGTGCTCTGAACTTGTTCAGAAAGTATCGATAGCCAACATTTACGATTAAAAACTAGTTCTCGATACTTTTGTTGTACAAAAACTCGAACTGACGTTTTTAATTTCCAATTAATGTACAAATATCTTTATTTTTGTGTGAATAGAAAAACAATGAAGAAAATCGCTTTTGTCGAAATGGAAACCCATTCAGCTTTGCTGGAACAATGGTATTTGTTGGTGAAAGAAATGACAGCAATCGATTTTCATTTTTTTGTTAGTGCTAAAGTCAAAAAAAAACTTTCTGCTATTCCAGAAAAATACATCACTCAAATCAATAAAATTTCTGATGCTCCTTTTTCAGATTTTAGTGCTGTTGTAGTAAATACGCTCCATAGAAATTTTCAAGAATATAAGAATCTGTTTAAATCAAAACCGGTTTTGTGTTTGGTGCACAACCTGAATTTTAGTTTGTTTTTAAAATCGATTTGTTTACCAAATGTTTTTAGTGAAAAGCAAAGATTGACCTACTTCTTAAAACTATACCTAAAAGAAAAAATAGCCTCAAGAAGAAAAGTTTTGCATGATGCAAAAGCTTTCGGAGTTATTTCGGCTTCGGCATTGCAGACAATAAAAGAAGAAGGAAGATTTGGAGAAAAGAGCCAGCTCATTCAAATGAACTATTGCAGGAATTTTGAATTTACTGTTTCTGACGAAATTCAAATTGTGATGCCAGGGAATGTGTCAAGAAAGCGAAAAGACATCGATTTAATTTTTCGAATAATTGAAAAACTCGAGCCAACTTCTAAACTACATTTTGTTTTTTTAGGAAAACCCGAAAATGAAAAAGTACTCAATCAATTAGAAGCATTGAAACTAAAATGTAATTCAAATATTTCGATTACATATTATCATCGATTTATTCCTTGGGAAGAGTATAGTAGTGTCATCGCAAAGTCACATTTATTGTTATGCCCTGTTAAAAATAAGACCTCGTTTTATTGGGTGGATGAGGTGTATGGTAAAACCAAAGTGAGTGGGGCAGAAGCCGATTGTATTTACAATGGTAAAATTGGAATTTTTCCATCGTCTTACCCAAAAATGGACTGGTACAATTGGAGTTATGATAATGAATCTGATTTACTGCAAATTTTGCAAAATATAACTACCGAAAATCTTAAAAAGGAATATGAAAAGCTACAACCTTTTGCAGAAAAATATACCTTTGAAAAAGTGAAAAATGAGTTGGAAAAGCAGTTATTGGGTTTATAAATCAATTAAGGAATTCTAAAGAATGCAAGTAATTAAAGATTTGTTTAAAAAGGAGAGCAAAGAAGAAATTCAAGAAACTATAAAGTTATCACAATTAACGGTTCATAAATTAGATTGGCTTGAATACTTGACAATGGGTCTTGCTATATGGTTTTTTTTCTACCCAAAACCATATATTCTCTTATTTAGTGTTCTTCTTGTTATTCCAATTTTTGGGATAATTTTAAATGGAATTCACAAGCCTAGTTTTGCTTCATTAGTAGACATAAGTCTAGACAAAAAAGAAAATTTGAAATATGATGTTGCTGATTTTATCGATGTTGCAGCTTGGGTAATTTTAATAAGAGTAATAATAGACTTTAATTTTGAAAATTATTATAGTTTAATCATACCTGCAATTATTTCATTGACAATAGTATTTTCATTGCTATTTGCCACACACAAAAAAATAGAAAAATCCAATAGAAATAAAGTTTGGATTTATACATCTGTAATTTTTAATGTGAGTATTTATAGTATAGCAGCAACCTATGGAATGAATTGTACATATGATTCTTCAAATCCAAAAGTTTATCAAACAAAAATTTTAGACAAAACAATAGAAACAGGTAGAAAAGGTAAAAAAACTTATTATATTGAAATAGCTCCTTGGGGTCATCACTATGATAAAGAAGAATTAAGCGTATCTCGAACGGAATATGATAATTATTCTATCGGAGAAACTGTAGAGGTTGATTTGAAAGAAGGTTTTTTAGGAATACCTTGGTTTTATGTAGAAAAGTCTAAAAACAGTTATTAAATTATGAAATTTCTAATCAAATTAGCCTACATTTATTGGCCATCATTATACAAAAAACGTTATTATAAAACCTTAGGTTCTTTGTCTACTGGTGATTATAAATGCGAACCCGAGTTGTTATTGATTCATCAATTGCTGAAAAACGATTCAGTATTTGTAGATATTGGAACCAATAAAGGCATTTATTTATATCAAGCCGAAAAAGTAATTAAATCAGGGAAAATTTTCGGATTTGAACCTAATAGTAGTTTAGTGAACTATATAAAACCGCTTTTCCCAAAAGTGAAATTATTCCCATTGGCAGTTTCTTCGAGTACAGGAACTTCTGTGTTGCATATTCCTAAAAATGGAAACGGGCTGCAAGATACTCGTGCTTCTTTAGAAGATATGGGAGATGCCGTAGAGAAAGTAGAAATTCAAACCA
>CAMLKV010000036.1 GCA_946480635.1 uncultured Flavobacterium sp. | reverse complement strand
CGAACAGAGAAGTTAAGCCCGCCTGCGCAGATGGTACTGCAATCCTGTGGGAGAGTATGTCGCCGCCTTTCTTTAGAAAACCCTATCAGTAATGATAGGGTTTTTTGTTTTATAGGTGCAGCGTGTCGGCCTCTGGCCTCGATCCGCCGCCTTTCTTTAGTAAAGCCCAGCTTTTTTAAGCTGGGCTTTATTTTTTTATAGCTATTTGATTTAGAAGAATTCAGTAGCTTAAGACTATTACTATTTGAAAAATTGATAGCGTGAGGGATGGCAGCGATATCCTTTTGCAAATT
Source organism: uncultured Flavobacterium sp. (assembly GCA_946480635.1). The sequence continues at coordinate 10,937 of CAMLKV010000036.1, read as the reverse complement.
AAAGGCAAAAGATATAGCGAACAGCCCGACCCTTTAGGGGCACGCCATAAAAAAAAGCAATCGTAAAAAAATTAATTTTCAGTAAATTATATTTTTATAATGTTGGCTAATTTTTAAGTGTCTTGAAGTAATTACAATGAATGTTAATCGGACATTGATCACATTTAGGGTTGGTTGGTCTGCAGATTTCACGACCTAGAAATGAAATAGACATTCCAATTTCTCCCCAAATCTTTTTTGGTAAAACCTGCATAAGTTGTTTTTCAACTTTATTACCATCTTTTGATTCAGCTACTAATCCTATTCTGGGGGCAACTCGTATTACATGTAAATCTGATATAATGCCTTCCGCAGGAGAATTCATCTCACGTATAATTACGTTAGCAGATTTTCTTCCTATACCTTTGAGAGCTGTTAATTCTCCCATTGTTAAAGGAATATTTTTATCTTCTTTAAGCTCTTGTGCAATCTCAATAATCCAGCTAGCTTTAGTTCCAAAGTTTCTTACTTTTGAAATTTGAGGTATCAAAGCTTCAGCGTTTGATACTGATAAGCTTTCTAAATTTGGATATACTTGAAAAAGGGCGGGAGCAATTTTATTGATATTGGCATCTGAATCTTGTGCGGAAAGAATTACCATGATCATTAGTTGATATAGATTTTGATAATCTAAAGGATGCTTTTTGTTTTTATATTTAGAAAGAAGTGGAGTTAGTTTTTCTTCCCAAGAGTTGGTTGTGTTCATTGTACCTTTGTTTCAAATAAATTTAATAAAAAATCCAGCACAATGCTGGATTAATATTATATTAGATCTAACGTTTTTTCTAGAGCCATTCCCCTTGACCCTTTTATTAGAATTGTTTTGTTTTTTACTACTTCAGATTTTAAATTTTCAGCAAAAGTGGAAAAAGTTTCGAAGAAGGATATGTGATTTTTGTCTATTTTATTAGTGTAAAAATCTTTACCTATAAAATAAGTTTTTACAGAGGGTTCATTACAGAGAATTTCAACTATTTTTTTATGCTCTTCAATACTTTCCTTGCCAAGTTCAAACATATCACCTAAAATAGCAATTTTATTATCTGAATCGAGCTGTAAAAAGTTTGTTATTGCAGCCTGCATACTACTTGGATTTGCATTGTAGGCATCTAAAATTATTTTGTTTGTGTTTTTATTAATTAGCTGAGAGCGATTGTTACTGGGTTCGTATTTTTCAATAGCTTTTTTAATATCAGAATCAGTTATATTGAAGTACTTACCAATTGTAATTGCTGCATTTATGTTGTTGGCATTGTAAATTCCAATTAAATGTGAATTGATATGTTCCTCGTTAAAAATAACTTTAACCATTGGATTAGCTTCTACCGCTTTTATGCTAATATCTGCTTTATTTTTTATTCCAAAAGTATATGATTGAATATTTGATGCTTTTTCTACTTGTAAGGGATCGTCATTGTTGATAAAAGCTGTTTTTTCATTCTTCCTCAAATAAGAGTATAATTCACTTTTCCCTTTTATAACGCCTTCAATGCCTCCAAAACCTTCTAGATGAGCTTTTCCAAAATTAGTTATATAACCATAGTCTGGTTCTGCAATTTCACAAAGCATTTCAATTTCTTTTTGGTGGTTTGCTCCCATTTCTACAATACCAATATCTGTATCTTCATCGAATGAAAGTAAAGTTAAAGGCACTCCAATATGATTATTAAGGTTTCCAATAGTTGCTTTTGTGTTATATTTCATTGAAAGAACAGAATTGATAAGTTCTTTTGTTGTTGTTTTTCCATTGCTACCAGTTAATGCAATAATTGGCAGGCCTAATTGATTTCTATGATAATTTGCTAGCTCTTGTAATGTTTTTAGACTGTCTTTTACTAAAAGCATTTTATCTTCATCTGTGAAAAACTTTTTATCATCTATTATAACAAATAAAGCTCCTTTTTTTAGTGCTTCTTCAGCAAAGGTATTTGCATTAAAGTTTTCACCTTTTAATGCTATAAAAAGGGAGTTAGGTTCTATTTTACGGGTATCAGTAGAAACTGATTCACATTGTAAAAAACATTGGTAGATATCTTCTATTCTCATAATACGAAAATAATAAAAAAATAAAAGCCCCAAAAAGGGGCTCTTAAATTATATTTAAACAAAATTATTAGTTTCTTGGTCTTTTCTTAAAGTCAGATTTTGGACCTACTCTAGACATTGCACATCTAAAGCCAATATAGTCAGAAGCAATTTCTTGTTGGCAGTATCTTCTTTGAGCTGGATCTAACCAGTAAGCTCTATCTCTCCATGAACCTCCTTTGTAAACTCTTACATCGTCTCCAATTAAAGTTGTTCTTTTGCTTGTTTTGTCAAACTTACGGCTCAACTTAGCAGTACTGTCAATTTTTCCAGTACTATCTCTAACAACTTCTACTTTGTGAATTGGAGAGTCGTACATTCTTTTCTTCTCACTTATTTTTTCTCCTTCTTCAGCGCTTCCAAAGTCAAAATAACGAGTTGATTGTTTGTCTCCATCTCTATATCCAATGTTGTTACTTGTAGAGAAGTTTTGTCTTAAATATGTTTCGTTTTCGTCAACAGGCACTTGAGCAATTTCTCCTGGTTTGTTTCTTGCAACAACTTTACCATTACTTAAAGTATCGTATTTAATTGTTTCAGAAGTTACAAACTCTAATTTACCGTCTTTATCTATTTTGTTTTTTGTATAAACGTTACCACGGAAATAGTTGAAATCGTTTGCTTCATCATCAACCATAGGTCTGTAAACATCTTGTACCCATTCTGCAACGTTACCAGCCATGTCGTAAAGACCAAAATCATTTGGTTTGTATGATTTTACAGGAGCTGTAATATCTGCACCGTCATCTGACCATCCAGCAATTCCTCCGTAATCTCCTTTACCTTGTTTGAAGTTTGCCAATTGATCTCCTCTTGTTTGTCTTTTACCTGATCTAGTGTATTGACCTTTCCAAGGGTATTTTTTTTGACCTCTGTAAATGTTGTATTCTCTTTGACCTACGTCAGCAGCTGCAGCATATTCCCACTCAGCTTCTGTTGGAAGTCTATATTCTGGTAATAAAACACCAGATGTTTTTTGTGCATATACATTTGTTGGTCCATCAGCACCAGCTGTAGCAGTTGAATCACTTGCTTTTGCTTTCTTAGCTTTTTTACCTCCGCGACCTGTTTTTTGTAAAATAATTTCCTCGTTACCACCAAATGAAGTTGAAGGTGATACTAAATAAGCTTCAGTGTCAAAAGTATTGTTAGCGTCTACGTCAACAACTTTTGCTCCTTTTTTCATGTAACCTTCTCTTTCAAGAATAGCTTCGTTCACACGGTTAGTTCTCCATTTTGCAAATTCAGTAGCTTGTAGCCAGTTTACACCTACTACAGGGTAATCTTTATAAGCTGGATGTCTTAAATAGTTGTTAGTCATAGTTTCATTATAACCTAATCTATTTCTCCAAACTAAAGTATCTGGCAAAGCACCTTCATATATATGTTTGTAGTTCTCGTCTGTTGGAGGAAATACTCTTTTAACCCAGTCAAGATACTCCATATACATCATGTTAGTAACTTCTGTTTCATCCATGTAAAAAGATTGTACGTGTTGTTGACTTGGAGAGTTATTCCAGTCATGCATTGGGTCATCTTGTACTTTACCCATTGTAAACGTACCTCCTTCAACTAGTACTAAACCAGGGGCAGTTTCTTGTTTAGTAAAACTTGAATTGTACTGGAAACCTCCGTTAGGGTCATTAATTTTCCATCCAGTAGCTGCCGAAGTGTTTTTCGAGCTTGACTTTTTGCTACAGCTAGCAAAACCAAGCAATACTATCATGGAGAATAGTATTCTTACAGTCATAATTTTGTTTACTTTCATACTTTCAGTAGGTAATTATTTTGTGGCGCAATATAATAATTAACCATTAAACTGCAACACCTTTTTGATAAATATTTAAAAAAATCTTAAAATTTGATTTTTTACCTATTTTCCTTAACGATTATTCTTTTTTATTATTGTATTAAATAACATATTTTTACATGCTGAAATAATTTCTTTTAAGACGTTATTGTACATATATGAAAAAATACTCCTTAATAATTGCGCTTCTTTTTTGCTTATTTTCCTTTGCACAGGAAAAAAGATATGTGTCTATTGAGTGGGTTGATAATAGTTATTATAATTTCAATGAGGCTTATAAGTACAAGGTCCCATTTTTTAAATCTGAAAACTTCAGCTATAATGATGTAAGTAGACTAATATGTTTTTCTGAAAAGTTTAAGGTAGTGAATAATGTTGATGATAACAGTCTTATTGTTTCAAATATTTCCTATGAGAATATCTCTGTTGAAGCATTAGGTGAGCTGGATAAAAATGACATAAAAAGTGATATTAATGCTAAGATTAGTAATGCACAAGCGAGAGATGAATATTATGCAGTCTTTTCTTTTTTACCTATCATTAAGCAAAATGGAGTCTATAAAAGGGTTAAAAGTCTAGAATATACTTATAGGTATTCACCAACTACAGGTATTTCCTCAAAAAACATAATGGCTTTGTCAAGTTCTGTTTTAAAAACAGGAGAGTGGAAGAGATTTTATGTTCAAAAATCTGGTGTTTATAAAATTACCAAGTCATTTTTATCTAGCTTAGGTTTTAACGTTAATGTTGATCCAAGAACCATTAAGATATATGGTAATGGTGGTAGAATGATTCCGCTTATAAATTCTGTTTCTTATCCTTTTGATATTGCTGAAAATGCAATTCAATTTATAGGTGAAGAAGATGGTTCCTTTCATGATAGTGATTATATTCTTTTTTATGCTGAAGGAGTTGATAATTGGAATGATGATAGTCAAACACATATTAATTTGTATGGTGATAGATCCTATTATTATATTACTTCCTCAACTGGAAATGGCAAAAGAATTCAGAATTTAAATGAACCAGTTCAGTCGCCAAATAATGTTTACACTTCTTTTGATGATTATCAGTTTCATGAAATTGATAGAATCAATATAGCTAGATTAGGGAGGACTTGGTATGGTGAGCAGTTTAATTTTGAAAATCAACAAACTTTTCAGTTTAATTTCCCTAACATGCAAACGGCTAATCCTGTTAATGTTAAGGTTAGAGCTGCTGGTTCTGCTGCCGCTACTACCAATATGGATGTAGTAGTAAATGGTCAGTCAATAGGTGCTATTTCGTTTGCTGCAACAAATCCTCAAGGACCAGTTTATGCATCGGCTGGAATTCTTAATAATTCATACACTTCTAATTCTCAAAATATTTCAGTTCTTTTGAAATACAATAATAATGGTGTTCCAAGTAGTAATGCATTTCTGGATTATATTGCTATTACTGCTAAATCAGAACTTAAAGGTTTTGGAAGACAATTTCGTTTTAAAGTAAATGAGGTAGCATCTCAAGTGGGTGTTTGTGAGTACCAAATTAGCAATGCAGCAAATATCGGACAAGTTTGGGATATTACTGATATTTATAATGTTACTTCTAAGCAAAACTCCGGTCTGTCAACGATTTCTGTTAAAGCAACAATGGGACAAATTAAAAATTATATTGTAGTTGATAATAATGATTTTTATAGCCCAGAAAAAGAAAGCGATCCATCTGTTTCAAATCAGGATTTAAAAGGGACGATTTTTTATGATAGTCAAGGACAATTGAAAGATGTTGACTACGTGATTGTGTCACCAGCTTATTTATCAGGTCAAGCAGAAAGGTTGGCTAATTTTCATAGAAATTACTCCTCATTAAATGTAAAAGTAGTTACATTGGAGATGTTGTATAAAGAGTTTTCTTCTGGTAAGCCAGATATTGGTGCAATCAGAAATTTTGTGAAATATATTTATGATAATGATTCTTTTGTTCCTGGAGATAGAATAAAATATGTTTGTTTGTTTGGTGATGCTTCCTTCGATTTTAAAGATAGAATTCAAAATAATACTAATGTGGTTCCTATTTTTCATTCTTTGGAAAGTTTTTCTTTAGTTTCTTCGTTTGTTTCAGACGATTATTTTGGATTAATGGGTTCTAATGAGGGAGATATGATATCAGGTGGTGGCTTGGATATAGCTGTTGGTAGAATTTTAGCAAGTAATGTCGAACAAGCAGAGCAGATGGTTACTAAAATTATTGACTATCATGACTTGAAATCATATGGAAGATGGCGTAATAATATAGTTTTCATTTCAGATGATATTGATAAATCAAGTGATAGTTCTTTACAACAGAACATGGATGATTTAGGGGATGAAATTGTAAGTCAAAAAAAATTCATCAATCTTAAGAAGATTCACATGGACGCCTATGTTCAGGAGACTACTTCAGGAGGTCAAAAATATCCAAAAGCTAGAGAAGAGATGTTTAATGCATTTGGTCAAGGGGCGTTGGTGTTTAATTATTTAGGTCATGGAGGGGAAGATGGTCTTTCTGGGGAGAGAATTTTTGAAATTCCAGATGCGAAAACTTTAGCCAATAAATATAAATACCCTTTGTTTATTACCGTGACCTGCGAGTTTACTCGTTTTGATAATCCTTTAAGACCAACAGCCGGTGAGCTGGTTTATCAAAATCCAACAGGAGGTTCAATCGCAATGGTTACAACAACAAGACAGATTGGACAAGGAACAGGGGAAACATTTAACACCAATTTTGGAGCAAGATTGTTTTCGTATGGTTCGAACGTATACCCTTCAATTGCCGAAGCTGTACGTTTAACAAAAGTAGCTTCTTCTAATTCAGGAAATAATGTTATTTCTTTTATAGGTGATCCTGCCTTGATGTTGGCAATTCCAAAACTTAAAGTTAGATTGACAAAAATAAACGATGTTCCTATTGCTTCTTCAACAGATAATTTACAGGCCCTTAGTTATGTTAAATTGTCTGGAGAAGTTACAGATGAATTAGATAATGTTTTGACATCATATAATGGTGATGTTGCTGTTCAAATTTTTGATAAAGATGTTAATCGTAGCACACTAGTTAATGATGGAATTGGTTCTCCAATGAATTTTGTTACTCAGGGAGAAACTATTTTTAGAGGAAACGCTTCTGTAATAAATGGTTTGTTTGAGTTTGGTTTCGTAGTGCCAAGAGATATTAAAATAAATGTTGGTAATGGAAAGGCTAGTTTTTATGCAAAGCATAATACATTACTTCAAAATCAAACAGGATGGGATACTACTATTAAGGTAGGAGGGATAAATACTAATGCGGAAGTAGATGTTACTGGACCACGTGTTAGAATTTACATGAATGATGAAACGTTTGTATCGGGGGGTATTACAGATCAATCGCCCCTTTTTCTGGCTTTTCTTGAAGATGAGCATGGAATTAACACTGCTAGTGGAATTGGTCACGATATTATTGCATATTTAGATGGTGATGAAACAAAGCCTTATGTCTTGAATGATTATTATGAAACTGAATTAAATGATTATACTAAAGGAAAATTAAAGTATCCTTTTAGAAATTTAGCTCCAGGATTACATACTTTAACATTTAAAGCATGGGATGTGTACAATAATTTAATTACTGCAGAGTTACAGTTTATAGTGGTAGGTAACGAAACGTTAACAATTACAAATGTTTTAAATTATCCAAATCCATTTGTAAATCATACAGAGTTTTGGTTTACACACAATAAGCCGTCAGAACCTCTTGAAGTACAAGTTCAGGTAATGACAGTTACAGGGAAGATAGTTTGGTCTAAAAATCAGTTGATTACTACAGAAGGATTTACATCAAGAGATATTACTTGGGATGGAAGAGATGATTTTGGGGATAAAATAGGTAAAGGAGTATATGTGTATAAATTAACTGTTAAATCAACTTTAACGAATAAAAAAACGGAAAAGTTTGAGAAACTAGTAATACTTTAATAAAAGAATATATATTTGTCAAATATTTATAAAAGCTGAAATGAAAAAAATTGGTTTTCTAATTACCGGATTATTATTTGCCCTGAATATACAAGCCCAAAACGAAAGACCTATTACCACTGGAGTGCCGTTCTTACTAATAGCAGCCGATGCTCGTTCTGCTGGTATGGGTGATAATGGAGTTGCTACTTCTCCAGACGCGTTTTCTCAACAATTTAACCCAGCTAAATATGCTTTTTCCTTAAAAAAACAAGGGTTTACTGCTAGTTACACGCCTTATTTGACTGATTTGGTTAATGATATTTCATTAGGACAAATCAATTATTTTAACAGATTTAATGAAAGAAGTGCCTTTGCAGGAAGCTTACGTTACTTCAGTTTAGGTGAAATTGAATTAACTGACAGAGAAAGTAATTCATTAGGAAATGTAAAACCAAATGAATTAGCATTTGATTTGTCATATGCTCTTCAATTAAGTGATAGATTTTCAATGGCTGTTGCTGGTAGATATATTCGTTCAAACCTGAGATTTGCAACCACAAATACTGATGCTTCATCTGCAAATTCTTTTGCTGTAGACGTTGCAGGTTTTTACCAATCAGAAGAAATGGCTTTTACAGATTTTAATGGAAGATATCGTTTAGGGTTTAATATTCAAAATTTAGGACCTAAAATTTCTTACGAAGGAGATATTGAAAGAAGTTCTAATTTCCTACCGTCTAATTTAAGACTTGGTGGAGGTTTTGATTTTATTTTTGATGAATATAATAAAGTCGCGGCTAATTTAGAGTTTACTAAATTATTAGTGCCAACACCTAAAGTTGTTACAGATAAAGATGGTAACGGAGTAGTTGATGGTAGTGAATACCAAGCGGCAGCTGACGAATATAATAACATTAGTTGGGCATCTGGAGTTTTTAAATCTTTTGGAGATGCACCAGATGGATTTAAAGAGGAAATAAAAGAGTTTACATATTCAGCTGGTTTAGAATATTGGTATCAAGATTCATTTGCTTTAAGAGCTGGATATTTTAATGAAAGTAAGGATAAAGGTGCTAGAAAATTTGCGACAATAGGAGCAGGATTTAGATACACTGCTATAACATTAGATGTTTCTTATCTGTTTTCAGCATCGAAAGTCAAAAATCCATTGGAAAACACTTTACGTTTTTCATTAACGTTTAATTTTGGTGATGACTATGATCAATATTAGAAATAGAAAATAATTAATAAACAATCCAAATTTCATTTTTTTGAAATTTGGATTTTTTTTCCCTTATAAAGTATGAAAGAAATTAAAATTGACACGAAAATCTTAGTCTTTAATTCAGTTGAAGAACTTTTTAGAGAAGATCAAGATTTAATGAAGAAAGCGGTTGAAGTAAGGAAAAATGCCTATGCACCCTACTCAAAATTTAAAGTTGGAGCTGCATTATTGTTGGATAATGGAGAGGTGGTTTTGGGATCAAATCAGGAAAATGCGGCCTATCCTTCCGGGTTGTGTGCAGAGCGCGTTGCTATTTTTCAAGCTGGAGCTATTTATCCAGATGCAAAAATTGTAAAAATGGCCATCACAGCAGGAGCTACAGAAAATGTAACGACAAAACCAATTCCTCCTTGCGGAGCTTGTCGTCAATCTATATTTGAATATGAGTTTAGACAAGATCTTCCTATAGAGATATATTTCATGGGAGAAAGTGGTGAAGTGTATAAATCAGATTCAATTCAAAATTTGTTACCACTTACATTTGATAAAAACTATTTATAAATTAGAAAAATTACGCTGTAAATTTTATCAATTATTAGGAATGTCTTACTTTTGCTCTTCGCAAATTTGTGTGAGGTCAATTTTTTGCGTCTTATAAAATAATTACACACAATACTTTACAAAATCACATGAAAGAAGTAACAAAAGAAGTTTTATTAAAGTGGTACGAAGACATGCTTTTCTGGAGAAAATTCGAAGATAAGCTTGCAGCACTTTATATTCAACAAAAGGTTAGAGGTTTTTTACATTTATATAATGGACAAGAAGCTGTTTTAGCAGGAGCATTGCATGCAATGGATTTGTCTAAAGACAAAATGATTACTGCTTACCGTAACCACGTTCAACCTATTGGTATGGGTACTGATCCAAAAAGAGTAATGGCAGAATTACTTGGAAAGGTTACTGGTACTTCAAAAGGAATGGGTGGTTCAATGCATATTTTTGATAAAGAACATGGTTTCTACGGTGGTCACGGTATTGTGGGTGCTCAAATTCCAGTAGGTGCTGGTATCGCTTTTGCTGACAAATATTTTGAAACAGGAGGTGTTACATTAACATATTTTGGAGATGGAGCTGCTCGTCAAGGTTCATTGCATGAAGCTTTCAATATGGCAATGAACTGGAAATTACCAGTAGTATTTATTGTTGAGAATAATGGTTATGCAATGGGTACTTCTGTTGAGAGAACTGCTAACCATACAGATATTTGGAAATTAGGTTTAGGTTATGAAATGCCTTGTGGACCTGTTGACGGAATGAACCCTATTAAAGTTGCTGAAGCTATGCATGAGGCAATAGATAGAGCTCGTCGTGGTGATGGACCAACTTTCCTTGAAATGAAAACATACCGTTACAGAGGACACTCAATGTCTGATGCGCAATTATACAGAACTAAAGAAGAGGTGGAAGAGTATAAAAAAATCGATCCAATTACTCAAGTTCTTGATATGATTAAAGAAAATAAATATGCTACTGATGCTGAAATCGAAACTATCGATCAGAGAGTAACTGATTTAGTTGCTGAATGTGAGAAATTCGCTGATGAATCTCCATTCCCAACAGCAGAACAATTGTATGACGTAGTGTACGAACAAGAAAATTATCCATTCATTCCTCATAGATTATAACATTATGGCAACAGTAATTACAATGCCGCGTTTGAGCGATACCATGACGGAAGGAACTGTGGCAACATGGCTTAAAAAAGTGGGTGACAAAATTAAAGAAGGAGATATTCTTGCTGAAATTGAAACAG
>CAMLKV010000035.1 GCA_946480635.1 uncultured Flavobacterium sp. | reverse complement strand
AACAATTACAGGTGTTTTAATATCCTCGCCATCATTTACAGTAACGATTTCTCCATTTACAATTACGTCTGGAGCTCCTACAGGAGTAAAAACAAAGTCTCCACGTTCTTTACGAACTTGTTCAAATGAATCAGTCGTATGATTATAGTATAGAGATGTATTTAATGTAAGTTTCTCCCATTTTTTTAGATAACCAAAATCATACGCATCAGTATAAGCTGGATTTATATCTGGATTTCCTTGAAATAAATTTACGTTACTAGTGTATGAAGCAAATGGATTTATGAAACGATCTCTTGGTCTAGAAATTCTTTTACTATAATTTAATGAGATGCTACTATTATCGCTTATTTCGTAAGTTAAAAATAAACTAGGAAACAAGTTGTTGTATTTTTTTGTCTTGAAAATATCTGATGTCAATTGATTTATTTCAATTTTAGAGTCTTCAAAACGTAATCCAGCTAAATAAGAAAATTTATTGATTTTTGATCCAAACTGAGTATAAATCGCTGTTACATTTTCATTGTATTGTAAAACGTTAGTGAATTCATCAATATTTGTAAAAGAACTATTTTCTGTTAATCTTTCTTGAACTTGATAATCAGTTGTTGTTTTTACATAATTCCCTCTAAAACCAGCTTCAAATTGTGATTTTTTTCCAATGGGTAATACATAATCCACTTGAAATAAATTTCTTTGTTGCTTGTCATTTTTACGAGTTCTTTCTGAAGAAACAAACGCATTGTTATCTAAAATCACACCCTCAATAGATGAATTATCATTGTCTTTGTTTTGAGAAATAGAAATATCAGCTGTTAGCTTGTGTCCGTCTTTTTTAAATTTCTTGATAAAATTTGATGAATAATCAACGTTTTCACTTGTTGATTGTAAATCGTTATAACGTTGTCTTGTATTTAAATACTGTCCTAAGGCGTCATAATTATAATAAAGAACATTTTCAATGTTCCCTCCTTTATTTGTTCTAACATTCAATGAATTTGTCCATGAAGTAGATTTATTTAAAAAAGTTTCTATTCCAAAATTTGCATTTAATCCTTCTCCAAAACGATCATTTTTTCTTCTTTCGTTTAAAATAGATTTTAAAGCTCCAGTATTGTCAAAGTTTTGTTGATCAATCTTAGTTGTTCCAGGATTATTTCTGTTATTGTAACCAATTGTAGTAAAGATATTTGAATGCTCTTGCTTAAAGTTTAAGTTTGCAGATAACCCAGTGTTTCTTGGATCTCCAACCGAAGCTACAAATGTTCCGTTTATCCCTTGGTTTTTTCCTTTCTTAAGAATGATATTTAAAATACCACCACCGCCTTCTGCATCATAACGAGCTGATGGATTGGTAACAATTTCAACTTTGTCAATAGCTTCTGCTGGAATTAGTTTTAAAGCATCGTTAATATTTCCCATGTTTGATGGTTTACCATCAATCAAAATTCTAACGCTTTCATTACCTCTTAACGAAACAGTTCCTTCGGCATCAACGGATACTGATGGCACATTATCCAAAACATCACTAACAGTTCCACCTCGTACAATTATATCTTTTCCAACAGTGTAAACTTTCTTGTCAAGCTTAATATCAACAGCTGTTTTTTCTACACGAATTTCTACAGCATCTAATTGTTTCGCTTCGTCCTCAAGAGCAATTGTGCCAAGATTTGTGTTTGAAGTTAAATTTTTACCTTTTACTTCTAAAGTTTTGAAAGAAATATACTCGTATTTAATATTGTAAATTCCTGGATTAACGTCAATTTTAAACTCGCCCTTATTATCAGTAACTGCACCTGATACTGGCTTAGCTGTAGTAGTATTAATAATTGTAACTGTTGCATACTCTAAAGGAAGAGAGCTTGTTTTTTCAATAATTTTTCCTGATAAGGTAATTTTGCTTCCTTCATTTCTTTGCTGCGCAAAGGATAAAGTTGAAATTAAAAGGAGAGCTGAAATAAATAATACTTTAAAAAACTTCATGACTTTAAATTAAGCCACAAATTTAAAATTGAAAATTATAGTTTTTCCCAAAGTATTGTTAAATGGTCTTAAAACTATAGTATTTCTAAAATTTTTTCAGTTGGTCTGGCAATAATAGCTTTGTTTCCATTAACAATAATAGGTCTTTCTATAAGTATTGGATATTTTATTATAGCTTCAATTATATCGTCATCAGATAAATTTTTGCCTTTGTAATTATTGATCCAAATGCTTTCTTTTTGTCTTATTAATTCAATTGGTTTGAATTTCAGCTTTTTAAGTAATGATTTAATTTCTCTTTTTTTAGGAGATTTTTCTAAATAATTTACAATTTCAAATTCAGCTTTTGCATCTTCTAAAAAACAGACTCCTTCTCTTGATTTTGAACATCGGTTATTGTGGTAAATTGTAATCATTTTTTGTTACTTTTATGCTTTTGTGAAATTTCTGCAAATTTAAAAGAACTTAACTCATCTTTTTAAAATACTTTATATGTTTTTATTACAAGCCTTTTTGCCTGGAAATCGTTTTTGGAAATATATTTTAGGAGGTTTATTAATTTTTTTAGCTTCAATTATTGGTCAAATGCCTCTTCTTATTGCTGTCATAGCAAAAAGTTTTGTAGATGGCAAACCAATGCCTGTTGTTACATCTGACTTTATGTCGGTTTTAAGTAAGAATCAAACCTTTTTCTTATTGCTCTTGTCATTTGCAGTTACTTTAGTTGGAATTTATTTTGTTGTAAAAATTCATAATCAAAATTTTAAAGATATTGTAACTTCAAGACCCAACATAGATTGGAGTCGCTTCTTTTTTGCTTTTTCTATTTGGGCAGTTTTCCAAGTTTTAACAACAATAATAGGTTACTTTGCTTCACCAGAAGATTATGTTCTGAATTTTGACTTAGTTCCTTTTTTAATACTGTTTGTAATTGCAATTGTAATGATACCAATTCAAACAAGCGTTGAAGAATTGATGTTTAGAGGATATTTCATGCAAGGATTTGGTTTGTTAGCCAAAAATAAATGGGTTCCGTTATTGGTGACTTCTGTTAGTTTTGGATTATTACATTTTGCTAATCCTGAGGTAGATAAATTGGGAAATATTGTAATGGCTTACTATATAGGTACAGGACTTTTTCTTGGCATTTTGACACTTATGGATGAAGGATTAGAATTGGCTTTAGGTTTTCATGCTGCCAATAACTTAATAGGTGCTTTGTTAATAACCTCTGACTGGTCAGCTTTTCAAACCAATTCAGTTTTTATTGATGTTTCTGACCCTGGCGCAGGATTTGAAACAGTTCTTCCAGTTTTTGTTATTTATCCTATCTTATTGTTTGTGTTTAGTAAAAAGTATAGTTGGAATAATTGGAAAGAGAAACTTACTGGTAAACTGATTCAAGAAGAAAATTAAATATAGTGAATAACTTTCATTTCGAAATACATTCAGATTTTAAATTTAATGGTGTAAGAGCCAATAAAGAAGAATTACTTTCTCAAGCAGATAATTTTATTATTTCAAATATTGATTATCAAAAAGATACTGGTTTTTTTATAAAGAATTGGTTTAGTAAAGATTCTTATGTCATAGTTAAGACATCTGGCACGACAGGAAAGTCAAAAGAAATTAAAATAGAAAAATCTGCAATGATGAATTCAGCCATTGCGACTGGAGATTTTTTTGATTTGCCCGCTGGAATAAGAGCTCTTTGCTGCTTGCCAGTAAAATATATTGCGGGTAAAATGATGTTGGTTAGAGCCATGGTTTTAGGTTGGGAAATTGATACTATTGACCCTACATCTAATCCTTTAAAAGAAGTTTCAAAAGATTACGATTTTGTTGCGATGGTTCCGCTTCAGGTTAAAAATTCATTAGATAAATTAAACCGAGTTAGAGTTTTATTGATTGGAGGGGCTCCATTAAACAAACAATTGTCATCAAAGTTGATTGAATTAAGATGTAATGCTTATGAATCATATAGTATGACCGAAACTGTAACACATGTGGCACTAAAAAAAGTTGGAAATAAATCCTTTAGAGTTTTACCTAATGTAAAAATAAGTATTGATAATAGAAATTGTTTGGTTATTAATGCACCACAATTGAATCCTGAAGAGTTAATAACTAATGATGTTGTTGATTTGATTTCAGAATCTGAGTTTATTTGGAAAGGCAGAATAGATAACGTTGTAAATAGCGGTGGAATTAAACTTTTTCCAGAACAGATAGAGGAGAAGTTAGTAAATAAAATTCATAGTCGTTTTTTTGTTGCTGGAATTCCTGATGAAGTTTTTAACGAAAAATTAGTTCTCTTTATTGAAGGTAAAGAATTTAAATTAGATGCTTCAATTTTCGATAAACTAGATAAATATGAGAAACCGAAAGGAATATTTTTCATTGATAAATTTCCAGAAACTGAAACAGGAAAAATAAAAAGAAAGGAAATTGTAAATCAATTCAAATAAAAAAGCAACTCCTTAGAGTTGCTTTTTTATAATATAAATAGGGTTTAATCATGATCTGGCGATGGAGCTTGGACAGGAATATCTGATTTTGATCCATCGATAGTAAAGTTTAACCCGCAAAATAAGAAATGGAAATTAGAGTTTGTAGATGTAGCAAATTCTCTTTGAAATAAATATCCTAGCGAAATTCCAAACGATTTAGTTGCTTGATAACCACCTCCAAGATACATTCTGTTTCGATTAATTGTTGGTTTTTCTGGACCAATAAAAACTTCATCATAAGCATTTACAAAAAGTGTTTTTGCTTCTACTTTTTCTTTGTTAATAGGAAGAGTTACATTTAATCTGTATCTATATCTTTCAGTATTTGTGTTAGCATCAGTGATAGGATTGTGAAAAAGTCTTTTTTCTGCTCTAAATCTATTATCAAATTTTACTCTTGAGATGTTTTTGCTAAAAGTATATTGTAGCCAGAAGCGTAATTCTTCTCTTGATAGCTTACTATTTTTATATGTTGCATATCTTCCTGAACCAATAAATGCTTGATTGCTTCCATTGATGTTATATCCAACACCTCCTTTTACTTCGTAATAATCAATTTTTGAAAATTCAGCAATTGAACGTTCTTGTAATTCAATATAAGAATACCATTTTTTATTAAATTTATAAGTTAAGGATAAACTTGCAAAACTTGATAAATGCTCATCATTTTGAGCTTTCAGATTTGAAATGCTTAAAATTGATAATGCTAAAATTAAAAATATTTTTTTCATTGTTGTGTTGTAGTTATAGTGTTTAAGTGTTACTTAAAAGTTGTGTGTTGTGTAAATAATTGTTATTTTTTTTAAAAAAAAGAGACTAAATTTTAGTCTCTTTTTTAGAGTATATTTTAAGCTTATATAAAGATTCTTAAAATGAAGTAAGTTATAGTAGCTAATAATGCTGAGACTGGAATTGTTAAAATCCATGCCCATAAAAGGTTTACTGTAACTCCCCAGCGTACTGCTGATACACGTTTTGTAACCCCAACACCAATGATTGAACCTGTAATTGTATGTGTTGTAGATACTGGAATTTTAAAGTGTTCTGTAATAAATAATGTTAATGCACCTGCAGATTCAGCAACAACTCCCTCAAAAGCTGTAACCTTAGTAATTTTAGATCCCATTGTTTTTACAATTTTCCATCCACCACTTAAAGTTCCTAAACCAATAACTGTATAACATGCTAATGGAATCCATTCAGGCATATGAGCCTTAATTCCTTTTTCTTCATTAGGTAAGACTACTTGTAGCCATTCAGGCATTTGCATTACATCTACTCCAGTAGTATTGATATAAACAGCTACTGCTGCAGCAATAATTCCCATTACTTTTTGAGAGTCATTACCACCATGACCTAAACTGAATGCAGCTGATGATAATAATTGAGTTTTTTTAAGGATAGTTTCGGCTTTTCCGGCTGAGAAACTACTAAATAACAAGCATATTGTTCCAAGTGCAAAAACTATAAATCCAACTAAAAGCCATTTAATATTTTCAGGCTCACCAACAACACTCCAAAAGTGTGATTCGAAGCGTGGTTTTTTTAGTTGATCATATCCTTTCATTACAGTAGATAAGAACCAAACTGTTGAGGCTAAGAATGCAACTGTAAATATTTTAGGAAAAATACTTTTTTTAGCTGAATGCATGAACCAAAGCGAAACTAAATAGGATATAAGCATACCAACAATAGGTGCAAGGGCAATAAAAGCAATAACTACTAAAACCCCACTTGGTAATAATTCACCTTCTTTCGCAGCTTTAAACCAATTTACAATTCCAAATCCGTAATGTTCAGGATCAGTAACTCTTCCAGAAAAACCATGTGCTAATGCAGCACCTGCAAATCCACCAATAAGTGTGTGTGAAGATGATGATGGAATTCCTTTCCACCAAGTAAATAAGTTCCAAATGATTGCTGCTATAATTCCAGCAAGAATAACTGTTAAATCTATACTTGAAGTTTTAGCTGTTTTAGCAACTGTGTCAGCAACACCAAAACCAAAAACCCAGTAAGCCAAAAAGTTAAAGAAAGCAGCCCAAAGTACCGCCTGAAACGGAGTTAAAACTTTAGTTGCAACAATGGTTGCAATTGAGTTTGCTGCATCATGGAAACCATTAATATAGTCAAATATTAAGGCTAATATGATAATGATAATTAATAATGTCATAATTTAAACCGAGATTCGGCAATTAAGAGTGTTTTACTGATATTTGTTCGATAACGTTTGAAACGCCTTTACATCTGTCTGATGCCATTTCAAGTGCAGAAAGTACTTCTTTATACTTGATGATTTTAATAGCGTCAGATTCGTTTTCAAAAATATCAGCAACAGCTTTATCAAAAACCACATCACCTTTACTTTCTAATTTGTTAATACGTTTACAAATTCCTTTGATAGATTGGTGGTTTTTTAAGTCTTTTAATTCTTTAACAGCTTTGTCAATTAATTGGCAAGCTTCTAAGTTGATTTCAGTTAATTTACGGATAGATTTTGTAATTTTTTCAACTTGGTATAAACGCATTCTACTTGCAGCACCGTGCATATTGTCTGCAACATTATCAATAGATTTGATTAATGCATTGATATCTTCTCTATCGAATGGAGTAATGAAGTTTTTGCTTAATTCTAATTGTGTTTTATGTGCAATTCCTTCAATTTTATTTTCTAATTCTTCAATTTTTTGATAGTAACTATCTCTTTCTTCTTTAGGAGCATTTACAGCTTCATGTAAAGTTTCTGCTAAAATTACAAGAGTGCTACTAGCTTGTTCAAATAAAGGAAAGAATTTTGTGTCTTTTGGCACTAAAAATTGAAAGATACTGTTTAGGTTCATGTTTTTAATTTTTTATGCCGCAAAAGTAATTTGTCTATGTTAAGAAATCATTAACATAAGATGAAAAGGATATTAAGATTGTAAAGAAATATTTAAGGAAAATTCGGACTTCCTGATTGAATTGCTTTTTGTATTTTAGCGACTCAAAAATATAAATAATTACACAACTATAAATTTATCATGGACTTAAACTTCAATAAAAACGAAGATCATAACAAACTTTTACTTTCAGAATTAAGACAACGCCTAGCAAAAGTTAAACTTGGAGGAGGAGAAAAAAGAATAGAAAAACTTCACGCTGAAGGCAAAATGACAGCGCGTGAACGAATTGATTATTTGTTGGATAAAGATGAAGATTCCATAGAAATTGGAGCTTTTGTAGGTGATGGAATGTACAAAGAGCATGGAGGATGTCCAAGTGGTGGAGTAGTGGTTAAAATTGGATATATAAAAGGTAAGCAATGTGTTGTTGTTGCAAATGATGCAACTGTAAAAGCAGGAGCTTGGTTTCCAATAACTGCAAAAAAGAATTTAAGAGCACAAGAAATAGCTATCGAAAATAGATTGCCGATTATCTACTTAGTAGACTCTGCAGGTGTTTATTTACCTATGCAAGATGAAATTTTTCCTGATAAAGAACATTTCGGAAGAATATTTAGAAATAATGCTATCATGAGCAGTATGGGAATTACTCAAATTGCTGCTGTTATGGGAAGCTGTGTCGCTGGTGGTGCTTATTTACCAATAATGAGTGATGAAGCTCTGATAGTGGATAAAACAGGAAGTATTTTCTTAGCAGGAAGTTATTTGGTAAAAGCTGCCATTGGAGAAACAATAGATAACGAAACTTTAGGAGGAGCAACAACGCACTGTGAAATTTCGGGAGTAACTGATTACAAAGCCAAGGATGATAAAGATGCATTAGATCGAATTAAAAGTGTTGTTGGGAAAATTGGTGACTATGACAAAGCGGGTTATAATCGTATTAAATCTGAAAAACCAGCCTTAAATCCACAAGACATTTATGGAATTTTGCCTAAATCTCGTGCTGAACAGTATGATATGATGGAGATTATCAAACGTTTAGTTGATAATTCAGAATTTGATGAGTATAAAGCAGGATATGGACAAACAATAATAACTGGTTATGCTCGTATTGATGGTTGGGCAGTGGGAATTGTAGCTAATCAACGTTTAATAGCAAAAACAACAGGAGCAAAAACAAAACCAAGTGAAATGCAATTTGGAGGAGTTATTTATTCAGATTCTGCCGATAAAGCAACAAGGTTTATAGCCAATTGTAACCAAAAGAAAATTCCGTTGGTATTCGTTCATGATGTAACTGGATTTATGGTAGGTTCAAAATCGGAACATGGTGGAATTATTAAAGATGGTGCAAAAATGGTGAACGCTGTTGCTAATAGTGTAGTACCTAAATTTACGGTTGTTGTAGGTAATTCATACGGAGCAGGAAACTATGCAATGTGTGGAAAAGCATATGACCCTCGTTTAATTTTTGCTTGGCCAAGTGCAGAACTTGCAGTTATGGGTGGAGCACAAGCAGCAAAAGTACTTATGCAAATTGAAGCGGCTTCTTTAAAAGCAAAAGGAGAAGAAATCACTCCAGAAAAAGAAGAAGAATTATTCAATAAAATAAAATCACGTTACGACGAACAAGTTTCTCCATACTATGCAGCTTCTCGTTTATGGACAGATGCAATTATTGATCCGCTAGAAACTCGTACATGGATTTCAATGGGCATCGAAGCTGCAAATCATGCTCCAATAGAAAAGCAGTTTAATCTAGGAGTGATTCAGGTGTAATTTTTTAGATAAATGATCAAAAAAATGGTGATATGATTGCAAAAACTTTAGTTATTCAGCCATAATTTTTTCGTAAACTTTTCTTAAATGTAACAATATGTTAAAAACTACCACTAACTTTACGTGGTAGTTTTTTTATTGTATAAATCCCAAAATCTATGAAAAAAAATTTATCTATACTTATATTTTTATTAAGTCTATTGCAAGTAAATGCACAATTGACAGTTCCTAAAGAAACTTTTACTCGTCGTGATACTTTACAGGGAGGCTTGAGGCCTGAGCGCACCAGTTTCGATGTTTTACGTTATGATTTAAACATTAAAATAAGTCCTAATCAGAAATCAATTGTTGGTTTTAATGATATTAGCTTTAAAGTAGTTGATAACACTTCAAAAATTCAGATAGATTTATTTGAGAATATGAATGTTGATAGTATCGTTTTTAATGGGAAAAAATTAGATTACAAGAGAGAAGAAATTGCAACATTTATAAATTTTCCAAATACGCTTCGGAAAGATTCTGAACATAAACTCCGATTTTATTACTCAGGAAATCCAGTAATTGCAAAAAGGGCACCATGGGATGGAGGTTTTGTATTTAGTAAAGATGAGGCTGGAAAGCCATGGATAGGTGTTGCATGTCAAGGATTTGGAGCAAGTTGCTGGTTCCCTGTAAAAGATTCACAAAGTGATGAACCAGATAATGGCGCAACAATAAAAGTGGCTGTACCTAATGGATTGATGAACGTATCTAATGGTCGTTTTTTAGGTATGGAAAATTTACAAAACGGATATACACGTTGGGATTGGGAAGTTAAAAATCCAATTAATACATATGATATTACTGTAAATATTGCCGATTATGTTCATATTCACGATAATCATAAAGGTCTTGACCTTGATTATTATGTTTTAAGAGCTAATGAAGCCAAGGCTCGTAAGCATTTTGAAGAGGTAAAACCAATGATGGATTGTTTTCAGTCAAAATTTGGAAAATATCCTTTTAGTGATGATGGTTACAAATTAGTTGAAACACCATATTTGGGTATGGAACATCAAAGTGCCGTTGCTTATGGCAATCATTATATGAAAGGCTATATGGGTAATGATTTGTCAGGGACTGGTGTTGGACTACTCTTTGATTATATTACTATTCATGAAACTGGGCACGAATGGTTTGGAAATAGCATAACTAGCAAGGATATTGCAGATATGTGGATACACGAAGGTTTTACAATGTACTCAGAGATTGTTTTTATAGAATGTCAGTTTGGATATGATAAAGCAATGCAATATGCTTACGGTTTACGTAATGCAGTAAGTAATGACAGACCTATTATTGGTCATTATGGTGTCAATAAAGAGGGTAGTGGAGATATGTACCCTAAAGGAGCCTTAATGTTGAATACTATTCGCCATATTGTTAACAATGATTCAAAATGGTGGAAAATACTTTTAAAATATTCGGAAACATTCAAAAAGCAAATTATTAAAACACAAGACGTTGTTGATT
Organism: uncultured Flavobacterium sp.; assembly: GCA_946480635.1. The sequence goes on along the minus strand of CAMLKV010000035.1, from coordinate 636 downwards.
TCTTTAATAAAGAATCAGGTTTAGATTTGACCTCGGTTTTTAATCAATATCTACGTTATACAACAATTCCTGAATTAGAATTTAGAAAATCTGGAAAAGTAATCGAATATAAGTGGAAAGCTGAAGCGCCAAACTTTTCAATGCCTGTTGATGTAATGATAAAAGGGAAAAAGATTCGATTAGAAGCCAATACTTCTTGGAAAGTACTTTCAGAGAATGTAAAATCAATAAATGATATTCAACCGATAAAAACTGATTTTTATATAAAATATTGATTTGTAGTAGGTTATTTCTGTAATGTTTATTAAATTAGATAACTAATTTTAAACTGAAGCATTATGGAAACCGTTAAAAGTTTAAACAAGTGGGCAAACGCTCATACTTATTATTCATTAGACATTTTAAGAATCATTGTTGGTGTTTTTCTTTTTTGGAAAGGGGTTTCCTTTATAACCAACACAGAATATTATAATCAGTTAGCAGAGCCTATAAAAAATTTAGGTGGAGGTATGCTTATTGTTCATTATGTTGTTGCGGCTCATATGATGGGAGGAATAATGATAATTTTTGGCTTGCTAACTCGATGGGCAATTATGGCTCAGTTGCCAATTTTACTAGGTGCTTTCGCAGTTAATT
>CAMLKV010000034.1 GCA_946480635.1 uncultured Flavobacterium sp. | reverse complement strand
TCAAAGTGTTCGAAATAACATTGTAGATTATATAAATTATCCTAAACGCATTTTCCCAATTGGACGTTTAGACAAAGCCAGTGAAGGATTAATTTTCATGACTGATGATGGAGACATTGTAAACAAAATACTTAGAGCCCGAAATAATCACGAAAAAGAATATATTGTTACTGTAAACAAACCTATAACTGATCGTTTCGTAGAAAGAATGGGAAATGGAATTCCAATTTTAGATACTGTTACCAAAAAATGTAAAGTCGAACAAGTAAGTAAATTTGTGTTTAGAATTGTATTAACACAAGGCCTAAACAGACAAATTCGCCGTATGTGTGAATATCTTGGTTATGAAGTTACTTCACTTAAAAGAACCAGAATTATAAATATTTCGCTTGACGTTCCTCTTGGACGTTATAGAGATTTAACTGATGATGAAATTAAAGAACTAAACACTTTAATTGCTCCATCCAGTAAAACAGAAGAAGCTAGTTTTCCTAAAACACAAAATAACATCAAAAAAACACCTTTTAGAAGAAGTAACAAAAAAAATTAAACTTTCTTTTCAAGATTTATACCAGCTTTTATCAGTTCAGTCATACAACTTTCTAAAACTTGTGAATTCATTTTTGAGAAATCTTCGTTATTTGCCCAAGGTTTAACAGCCAAACGAACGCCAGTTTCTGAAAGAGCAATCACGTCTACTGATGGTTTAGGATCCTGAAGTACTTTTTCGTTAGTATTCAAAATTTGAAAAATAATGTCTTTTACTTTCTTTAAATCTTCATTGTATGAAATTAAAAATTGTATATCTGCTCTGCGTAGACCTTGTAGAGAGTGATTTACTATATTTCCATTAGACAATGATCCATTTGGAATAAATATAGTTTGATTGTTTGATGCTATTAATTTGGTAACAAAAATTTGTATTTCAGAAACTACTCCTGTAACTCCTTGAGCTTCGATAGTGTCTCCTACCTCAAATGGCTTGAACAAAACAATTAAAATTCCTCCAGCAAAGTTCGATAAAGATCCTTGTAATGACAATCCAATAGCTAAACCTGCAGCTCCAATTATTGCTACAAACGAAGCGGTTTCGATGCCTAATCTTGAAATAAAAGTTATAAATAATAAAAAGCGTAAAATCCACACTAAAATATCAATCAAAAACTTTGATAATGTTATATCAATTTCGCTGTTTTGAACTTTAGATAAAATCAGCTTTTTAACAAAATTAATTGTATAGTGACCTATAAAAAGGATTAAAAATGCCGCTAGAACTTTAGGCGAATAATTAATGATTGCAATAATTGCTTCGTCAATATAATTACTTAAAACTGTTTTATCTAAAATCATATTATTTAATTAATTTTTCCATTACAAAATCGTCCATAACGTAACCTCTACCTATATCGATTACCTCATCAGCTATTTTTACAAAACCTTGTTTTTCATAAAAACTAATAGCATTGTTGTACTTATTAACGTTTAAAAACAAAAAATTATTTTCTGCTTTTTTAGTTCTTTCTTCAACCTCATTTAACAAAAACTTGCCAATACCTTTTCCTTGTGTATTAGGCATTACATAAATTTTATGAAGCTTGGTCTTACCTTTCTCTTTACAATCAATTTCATAAGCAGCAAAACCTAAATACTGACCCTCTTCTTCTACTAACAAAAATACATGTCCAGCATCAAATTGTTGCTCCAGAGAATTGATTGTATAAAAATTATCTAACATGTAGTTGAGTTGTTCTGTTGACAAAATTTGGCTATAAGTATCAGGCCAAATTTTATATGCTAAATCACGAACTATTTCAAGTTGTGTTTTGTTACATTGAATTATTTGCATCTTTTTTGCTCTCTAGCTAATAAAGTGTTTTTTAATAACATTGCAATAGTCATAGGTCCTACTCCTCCTGGAACCGGCGTAATAAAAGATGCTTTTTTAGATACATTTTCAAAATCAACATCTCCAGTAATCACATAACCTTTTTCAGACGTTTCATCTTGTACACGAGTAATTCCCACATCTATAATAACTGCATCATCTTTTATCATTTCGGCCTTAAGATAATTTGGAACTCCTAGTGCTGTAATAATAATATCTGCTTGTGACGTTATTTGGTTGATGTTTTTAGTATGACTGTGCGTTAATGTTACTGTTGAATTTCCAGGAAATCCTTTTCTTCCCATCAAAATACTCATTGGTCTACCTACTATATGACTACGACCAATAACCACTGTATGCTTTCCTTTTGTTTCTACATTATATCTTTCTAACAATTCAAGAATTCCAAACGGTGTTGCTGGTATAAACGTACTCATGTCTAATGCCATTTTTCCGAAGTTTTCAGGATGGAAACCATCTACATCTTTACTAGGATCAATTGCCATTAAAACTTCCTGAGTATCAATTTGGTCTGGTAATGGAAGTTGAACAATAAATCCGTCGATGTTGTCATCTTCATTAAGTTCTTGAATTTTCTTAAGTAATTCGGTTTCAGAAGTAGTACTAGGCATTTTTATCAATGTAGACTCAAACCCTACACGCTCACAAGCTTTTACTTTGCTTCCTACATATGTTAAGCTCGCTCCATCATTACCAACAATTATTGCTGCCAAGTGAGGAACTTTTTCACCTTTTTCTTTCATCTCCTGCACTTGTGCAGCGATTTCATTTTTAATGTCTTCCGAAACTTTTTTACCGTCTAAAATTTGCATTGTGTATTATGTTTAGTGTGTTGTTTTAAATTAAAAAGGCGCGAAAAACTCGCGCCTAAATTTTATCTCATTCCAGGCATTCCCTTCATACCGCCCATCATCTTCATTAAATTCTTCCCTCCAGGACCTTGCATCATTTTCATCATTTTGCTCATTTGGTCAAATTGTTTCATTAACTGATTTACTTCTTCAACCTTTCTTCCTGAACCTTTTGCTATACGGTTTTTACGCTTTACATCAATAATAGATGGTTTGCTTCTTTCTGCAGGTGTCATTGAATGAATAATTGCTTCGATGTGTTTAAATGCATCATCTGGAACATCAATATCCTTCAAAGCTTTTCCTGCACCAGGAATCATCCCAACAAGGTCTTTCATGTTACCCATTTTTTTAACCTGCTGAATTTGAGCCAAGAAATCATCAAAACCAAATTCATTTTTAGCAATTTTCTTTTGTAGTTTACGCGCTTCCTCTTCATCATACTGCGCTTGAGCACGCTCTACTAACGACACAACGTCTCCCATTCCAAGGATACGATCTGCCATACGATCTGGATAGAATACATCAATTGCATCCATTTTTTCTCCAGTACCTATGAACTTGATTGGCTTATTTACTACCGATTTAATCGAAATAGCAGCTCCACCACGAGTATCACCATCTAATTTGGTTAAAATAACTCCATCGAAGTTTAATCTATCGTTGAATGCTTTTGCAGTATTTACAGCATCCTGACCTGTCATTGAGTCAACAACAAATAAGGTTTCGTTTGGTGTAATTGCTTTATGAACATTAGCAATTTCTGTCATCATTTCCTCATCAACCGCTAAACGACCAGCTGTATCGACAATCACTACATTGAAACCGTTTGCTTTTGCATGTTTAATCGCATTTTGAGCAATTTCTACAGCATTTTTATTTTCTGGTTCAGAATATACTTCAACACCAATTTGCTCTCCTACAACATGCAACTGATTAATCGCTGCAGGACGATAAATATCACAAGCTACCAATAAAGGTTTTTTGTTCTTTTTATCTTTTAGAAAGTTAGCTAATTTACCCGAAAAAGTCGTTTTACCAGAACCTTGTAAACCTGACATCAAAATAACTGTCGGATTCCCTGAAAGATTGATACCAGTAGCATCACCTCCCATTAATTCTGTTAATTCATCTTTTACGATTTTAATTAAAAGTTGTCCTGGTTGTAACGTAGTTAATACATCCTGACCCATTGCTTTCTCTTTTACACGAGTGGTAAAATCTTTAGCAATTTTAAAGTTAACATCGGCATCAAGTAACGCACGACGAACTTCTTTTAAAGTATCGGCAACGTTTACCTCAGTAATTTTACCGTGACCTTTTAATATATGAAACGCTTTATCTAATTTCTCTGATAAATTATTGAACATAATTCTTCTTTTTTTGAAGTTGCAAAGATAAATTAAAGTTACCAAGTAGCAAAGTTGCAAAGTAACAAAGTTGCAGAGTTTTGAATTATGAGTTTTGAATTATGAGTTTTGAATTATGAATAATTGCATAGTTGAATATTTTTCATCAATTCATTAACTATAGATTTGCTATTTTTTACAATAAACATTCATTTAAAAATACTTATAACTCATAATTTATAACTTATACAATATTAACTGCTTTTTTATTTTCGTCTATAGCCACAAATGTAAATTCGCCAGTAACAGCTTTATCTTTTTGAGTACTATACATTTCTTCCACAAAAATATCAACTCTTACTTTTAAACTTGTTGTTCCTAAATAAGTCACTTTTCCAACTAGTTCTATGATAGTACCGTGAGGAATAGGCTTTTTAAAATCGATTCGATCACTACTTACCGTAACCATTTTTTGACGACTGTATCGTGTAGCCGTAATAAAAGCAACTTCATCCATAAATTGCATGGCTGTACCTCCAAACAAGGTATCATAGTGATTGGTTGTATTAGGAAAAACGGCTTTGAATACTCTGGTTACAGATTCGTTGATTCTTTCTTCTTGTCTTTGCATATGAAATAATGTTAAAAATTCATTTTTGCGACAAGTGGATGCAATAGAAGTATCTCCATTCTTTTACAAAACGGAATATTCTTTCGCTCAAGCACTTATCGTGATGCTCAAACAAAACCAATTCTATGTATCTGACTTATCTTTTAAAAAGAAACACAGTTGCACGACAGTTCAAGAATTTCACTTGATTCCATATTGAAAGCTTATCTTTCTGAAATGATTTTATAGGATATGAGTTGAGCAAAGATAAAAAAAACAACCCAATTGGATTGCTTTGTGATATAATCTGTGTGTTTAATTTTTCTCGAAAGTAACATAATCTGTTCCACCTCCTCCTCCGCTTTCATGAATTAAACGAACTTTAGTATCTGTTCTTTCCAAAATATTCCAGTCTTCGGTTAATTCGGCAAAATTTGAAGGCGCACTAAAAGCCATGTTAAAATCTAAATCGTTACTAGGACTGTCATCTCCACTATTATCACTAGTAACAGACCAAGTTCCTGTATAAGTATTAGTACCATTTGTTGCTGTTAAGACTGCCGCATCAGCAAATGTAAAGCTGTAACCGTTAAAATTTGAAGTCTCATTAGTACCCGAATCTTCATAAAAAGTTATTCTCCATGTACCAGATTTTACGGTATTAATAACCGGTGTTGGGTCTACCGAAGGATTTGATGGATTATCATCATCATCGCTACACATGCCAGAAACACTTAGCAAAGAAGCTAAAATTAGGGTTTTCACAAAAATACTTTTCATAACTATTTGTTTATCATAAATTTAACGAAAATCAAACTTGTTTATTGTTAAAAAAATTATAACACAAAAAAGCCCGCTTTAAGCGAGCTTAACTTTTACATTCTTTCAGGAACATTAATTCCTAACAAGCTAAAAGCATTTTTGATAGTCTCTCCTACTTGTTTTGCCAATTGTACTCTAAATACTTTTTTATCTTGGTCTTCTTCGCCTAAGATGGAAACGTTTTGATAAAACGAATTGAATTCTTTAACCAAATCATACGTATAATTAGCAATTAATGCAGGACTATGATTGTGAGCAGCGCTTTGAATTACTTCAGGAAATAATGCTACTTGTTTAATTAATTCTTTTTCTTTTTCATGCATTGTCTCTACTGAACTTGAGGCATTATAATCAAAATCAGCTTTTCTTAAGATAGATTGAATACGCGCATAAGTATACTGAATAAATGGCCCTGTATTTCCTGCAAAGTCAACTGATTCTTCTGGATTAAACATCATCCCTTTTTTAGGATCTACTTTAAGCATATAATATTTTAAAGCCCCCATTCCAATTGTTCTATACAAGTTGGCTTTTTCTTCTTCAGAATACCCTTCTAATTTTCCAAGTTCTTCAGATATTTTACCAGCTGTATCAATCATCTCATCAATTAAGTCATCAGCATCAACCACGGTTCCTTCACGAGATTTCATTTTACCAGATGGCAATTCAACCATTCCGTATGATAGATGAAATAAATCTGAAGCCCAATCAAAGCCTAATTTCTTAAGAATTAAGAACAATACTTTAAAATGATAATCCTGCTCATTTCCTACAGTATAAACCATTCCTCCAACATCTGGATTGTCTTTTACACGTTGAATTGCTGTTCCTATATCCTGTGTCATGTATACTGCTGTACCATCAGAGCGTAATACAATTTTTCTATCTAAACCGTCATCTGTTAAGTCAATCCATACTGAACCATCTGGATCTCTTTCAAAAATACCCTTCTCTAAACCAAACTGAACAACTTCTTTACCTAACAAATACGTATCACTTTCATAATAGTATGAATCGAAATCTACTCCTAAATCCTTATATGTAACATCGAAACCATCATACACCCATTGATTCATTGTTTTCCAAAGCTCAACCACTTCTGGCTTTCCAGCTTCCCAATCTAAAAGCATTTGCTGTGCTTCCAATAACATAGGAGCTTGCTTTTTTGCTTCTTCTTCTGATTTTCCTTCAGCCATTAAAGCTGTAATTTCAGTTTTATAAGCTTTATCAAACTCAACATAGTACTTTCCAACCAGCTTATCTCCTTTTAATCCTGAAGTGTCTGGAGTTTCTCCGTTACCAAATTTCTGCCAAGCCAACATTGACTTACAGATATGAATTCCACGGTCGTTGATAATTTGCGTTTTATATACTTTTTTACCCGATGCTTTGATAATAGATGCTACTGAATAACCTAAAAGTATATTTCTAACATGTCCTAAATGCAATGGCTTATTTGTATTTGGCGAAGCAAACTCAACCATAATAGCTTTAGCATCATTTGCAGGAGTCACGAATCCAAAATTTTCTGTTTTTCTGACAGTATTGAAAAAGTTTACATAGTAAGCATCAGAAATTACAATGTTCAAGAAACCTTGAACTACATTGAATTTCTCAACTTCTTGAACGTTTTCTACTAAGTAGTTACCAACTTTAGTTCCTATCTCAGCTGGGTTTCCTTTAACCAATTTTAATAAAGGGAAAACAACCATAGTAATATCTCCTTCAAATTCCCTGCGTGTTGCCTGATATTCTACTTTATCAAGTGAAACATCAAACAAAGCCTGAATGGCTTCCAGAATTTTTGGCGTGAGAATTTGTTGTAGTGTCATAATTACTATTTTTTAAGGTTGCAAAGATACATTTTCTATAAATAAAATTAAAACAGATAAATTTTGTTGAAGAATGTTGTAACGAAAGCCAATATTAATCGTCTATATAAAAGCAAGGTGAAAGTTTTTTTAAAATAAATAGTACTTTGTATTGCATGGTATTATTTTTTACCTTAGCTTTGCATCATCATCAATCACAATAAATCATCAAAATGAAATTAAAAGCAATTTTAATTTGCTTGCTAGTATGGTATACTGGTACGCAAGCACAAACTTCGGTACCACCTACAAATCCAATGGTACTAGGAACAATCAATGGTAAAGTAATCGACAAGAAAAATAACGAACCGCTTCCTTATGCTTCGGTTACTATAAAAGAAGACGGAAAAGTTATTACTGGTGCAATGACGAAAGACAACGGAAGTTTCACAGTATCTAACTTACCAATTAAAACACTTCATGTCGAAATAGTATTTATGGGTTATCAGAAATATGAAACTGATGTAACTCTTACTAGTGAAGACAACTCTATTAACCTAAAAAGTATTGCTCTTGAAGAAGAAGCCAAGCAACTTAACGAAGTAAGCGTTGTTAGAGAAAAATCTTCTGTTGAGCAAAAAATTGACCGAAAAGTAATCACCGTTGGTAAAGATTTGCTTTCTGCAGGTTCTACGGCAGCTGAATTAATGAACAACATACCTTCTGTAAGTGTAGATCAACAAAATAACACTGTTTCATTAAGAGGTAATGAAAATGTAAGAATTTTTATTGACGGAAAACCTTCAAATCTTTCTGCTGCACAGGCATTACAGCAAATTCCGTCAACTTCAATCAAACAAATTGAATTGATTACAAATCCTTCTGCTAAATATAATCCTGAAGGAATGAGTGGAATCATAAACATTGTATTACACAAAAATGCCAATCTTGGTTTTAATGGAAATATAAACACAGGAGTTGTTTTTGGAAAAACTCCAAAATTTAATGGTTCAATTGACATGAATTATAGAGTAAATAAATTTAATTTTTACACTACGTACTCAATGAATCATGGAAAAAATGCTAATAAAGGTCTTATTCACTGGAACGAATATGATTCCAATAATGATTATGACATGACTTTTGACATCAACAATTTCAACAAAAATCATTTTACTAAACTGGGATCAGATTTCTATATAAATGACAAAAACACGCTATCATTTTACACAATTCAATCGTTTGGAAATCCTACAGCAGAGTTTAGAAATGGTGTGACCTATTTTAACTCTACTCCTTATGCTTTACAAGTTCAGAAAACGAGAGGGAATGAGAAAAATCAAACTTATAATTTAGCTTACAAACATCAATTTGAAAAACCAGAAAAAACATTAGATATTGAATTGAATTACAATTTAACCGAAGAACCTGAAAACAGTACTTTTTATAATGAAAATAATGTTTTAACAAAAACTAATATTATTGACAAAGACGGAAAAAACCTTATTGCGAACGTAGATTATGCAAGTCCAATAAGCGAAACAGCTAAAATTGAATTAGGAGTAGAAAGTCGTTTTGATGGCACAAATAATAAGTTCAATCTAGATGGAAATTATGATTCAGACTTTGACTTTAATAGAAGTATTCAATCGGCTTATGGTAATTACAGCAAACAAACAGGCAAATGGAGTTATCAGTTGGGATTACGTTTCGAAAGTTATGATGTAAATGGAACTTTCAAAAAAATTGGTCAAGATGACAAATCTTTCAAAGATTACATTTTCACTGCGTATCCATCAGCATTTTTCACTTTCACTCCTTCAGAAAAAAATTCTTTCAACTTTAACTATTCAAGAAGAGTTGATAGACCGAATATGGAGCAAGTAAACGAAATTAGACAATGGACTGGACTTACTGTTGAACAAATTGGTAATTCAGATTTGAAGCCTCAATTCACAAATTCGATTGAAGCAAATTATACAAGAAAAGTAAAAATTGGATCTATAACATCTGGAGCATTCTTCAGATATATAAAAGATGATATTTCACAAGTGTTAACCAGTAATCCATATGATGCAAACAAACAATTACTGACATTTACAAACTTTGATCATAACTCAGAATATGGTGTAGAAGTTTCAGGTAATTTAGATTTTAACAAGTGGTGGAATTTAAACTTTGGTGTTGACAGTTATTTCAAAAACAACAAAGGAATTATAGAAGACAGATTTGGAAATTTAGTAGAAAAAGAAATCAACGCTACTTTATTTAATTCAAGGATGAATCATACTTTTAAGTTAACAAAAGACTTCAGATTAATTTGGTTCACAATGTATAGAGCTGGAGAAAGAAGTTTACAATTCTCAAACAAAGAAATGTGGAAAATGGATTTAGGTGCTCGTTTGAATGTACTTGAAGGCAAAGGTACCTTAAGTATTCGTTATAATGATTTATTTGACACAATGCGTTCAAGATTTAACAGTAGTGATCCAGCAGAAATTTCAGGTGAATTCCGTTGGGAAAACCAAACAGTAAACATCAATTTTAGCTACCGTTTTGGAAGTGGAAAAAACAAAGCTTTAGAACGCAAACAAAGAGATAAAGGTGATGCCCAAGGAGGCGGAATGTTTTAAGATAGTTTTTGGTGTGTAATGGGGTTTACACTTGAGACGCTTCAAAGTTTTCTTTGGAGCGTTTCTTTTGCTGTTAAACATTTCTTAAAATTGTAACATTAGAGTCATGTTAGTGTCTAGTAGATAGTATTTTTGCACCGAAAATCATCAATCAAGTATTTACAAACAAACATTACACATGAAATTGAAAATTTTTATTGCTTTCATTTTGGTTCAATTTGCCAGCATGAATGCACAAACGTCAGCCCCAACGACGGTAAGTACAAATCCGGGAACTTTATCCGGTAAAGTAATCGACAAAAAAACAAGCGACCCTATTCCTTATGCTTCAGTAACTGTAAAAGATGGAGCAACAATTTTATCAGGAGCCATCACAAAAGAAAATGGAACATTTACTGTTACAAATCTTATTTTAAAAGACCTTACTGTTGAAGTACAGTTTATGGGGTATAAAAAATACGTAAAAAACTTTTCACTTTCAAGTAGTGACAAGAGCGCCAATTTGACTATTGCTCTTGAAGAAGAAGCTACTCAACTAGACGAAGTAAGTGTTGTTAAGGAAAGATCTACAATTGAGCAAAAAATTGACCGTAAAGTTGTTAATGTTGGCAAAGATTTAATCGCCTCTGGAACAACAGCTTCTGAAATGCTTAACAACGTACCAACTTTGAGCGTTGACCCTCAAACAAAAGAATTGAGTCTACGTGGCAATACAAATGTTCGTGTTTTGGTTGATGGAAAGCCAACAAATATTGATGCTACTCAATTATTACAACAAATTCCATCTTCTTCAATCAAACAAATTGAATTAATCACAAATCCATCAGCTAAATACAACCCTGAAGGAATGAGTGGAATTATCAATATCATTTTACACAAAAATGCAAATACTGGTTTTAATGGAAGCATAAACACTGGTGTAACATTTGGTATCACACCAAAAGTAAACACTGCTTTGAACTTAAATTATAAAGTAGGCAAAGTTAACTTTTACACTAACTATGGATTAAATCATGGTAAAAACGCAAATCATGGTGATATTCAAAGTTGGCAACCAGGCTTAGAAAGCAAACAATTTTTTGAATTTGACAACAAAAACACTTCTCACTTGTTAAAATTGGGTATGGATTATTATATAAATGATAAAAACACATTATCTATTTTTACTAACCAGAACATTGTTGATGGAAGTGGTTCTGGTAATACAATTGTAGATTATGATGATAATCTTACAATACCAGTTAATCAAGATAGTAATCAAGGTTTTAAATCTGATTCAGAAAACAAAACACAAACCTATGATATATCATTTAAACACGATTTTGACAAAAAAGGAGAAAAC
>CAMLKV010000033.1 GCA_946480635.1 uncultured Flavobacterium sp. | reverse complement strand
CTAAACATAGCACCATGAGAAAACTATTTATATTTAGCCTTATGTTTTTTGTTACACTTTTTTATGGTCAACAAAAACTAAATTTAGCCGATAAGTTTTTTAACGAAATGGCTTACGTAGATGCGGTAAAACTTTATGAAGAATATGCTCAAAACAATTCTGATTTATCGATAGAAACAATAACTAATATTGCTGACTCCTATTATTACTTAAACGATACAAGAAATGCATTGACTTGGTATCAAAAATTATATGATTTACAAGGGCAAAGTCTTACGGATTTATATGTTTTGAGATACACACAATCTTTGAGAGGAGCTAGGGATTACGATAAAGCAAATTCCATAACCAAAGAATTTCTTAGAAAGAAAAATGACAATTCTGAAATTAAGCATTTTATGAATAATCAAATGCGATTAGACAGTTTGTCTAAAAGTGAATCTCAGTATCAAATAACAAATCTAGATATCAACACCCCAAATTCAGATTTTGGAGCAGCTTTTTACGGTAATAAATTGGTTTATTCATCAACAAAATCTGTTGGTGATGTGAATAAGAAGATTTATTCATGGAATCAACAGCCTTTTTTATCGATGTTCGTTGCTGACAGAAGTTTATCAAACGAATCCCTCATAAATGAGCAGCCTTTTTTGAATGAATTAGCGTCTAAATACCATGACGCAACGATTACATTTTCTAAAGATTTAAAAACATTTTATTACACTACTAATACACTTAAAGGAAATAAATTAAAGAACGACAGAAAGGGAACAAATAATTTTCAGATTATCAAAGCACAATTGGATAACGATAAAATGTCTAAATCTGAGAGTATGTTTTTTAATAGTTTAAATTATAGTGTTGGGCATCCTTCATTAAGTTCTGACGGCAAGCTTTTCTTCTTTGTTTCTGATATGCCTGGTGGTTATGGAGAAACAGATATTTATATGGCTGAGGTTTATCCAGATGGTACAATGAATTCGCCAGTAAATTTGGGACCAAAAATTAATACAATTGGTCGTGAAATGTTTCCTTTTTATAATGATGGTGTTTTATATTTTTCTTCAGAAGGTCATTATGGTTTTGGCGGATTAGATGTTTTTGAAAGTAAATATGTTGATAAAAAATTCTCTGAGCCTAAAAATTTGGGAGAGCCAATAAATTCAAATAGAGATGACTTTTCTTTTATTACAGACCCAGAATTTAAGTATGGTTATTTTTCATCTAATAGAGCAGGAGGGAAAGGAGATGATGATATTTATTTTTTCAGAAAAAAAGAACCAGCTTGTATGCAAACCGTTATGGGTAGAGTTTTAAATACAAAATCAAAAATAGCAATAGAAGGAGTATCTGTGAAACTTTACGATTCATTTAACGAATTTAAATTTGAAGTAATTTCAAATGATAAAGGAGAGTATGAAATGAAAGTTCCATGTAAAGGATCATATAAATTATTTGCAACAAAGCCTAATTATAGTAGTCAAGAAAAAGAAATAACTCTTGGAGATAAAAATGGAGAAGTTGTTACCGTTGATTTTGAACTAGGAAGCCTTGAGGATTATGTTGTAAAAGATAACGGAAATGAGAAAATAGACATTAATCCAATCTTTTTTAATTATGACAAATGGGATATCACTCCACAAGCTGCGACTGAGTTAGATAGAGTTGTGTTTGTTATGACATCTTTCCCTAAAGTTAAAATTAGAATTGAATCTCATACTGATTCTAGAGGTAAAGATTTATACAATTTAAAATTATCAGACAACAGAGCAAAATCAACTCAGACTTATATACTCTCTAAAGGAATATCACCTGACAGAATTGAAAGTGCGGTTGGATTTGGTGAAACAAGATTAAAAAATAAATGCAAAAACGGAGTGAAATGTACAGAAGAGGAACATTTCGTCAATCGTCGATCAGATTTTATTATTATAGAAAAATAAATTTCATTCAGTTTTTTTATAAAAAATCCCCTTTCTTGGTATGAGAAAGGGGATTTTTGATTTGAGGTATTTGTGGGGCAATAGGTATTTTGAACAGAATATTATACTAAGCTGATAAATGTTGGTGTCTTCTTTTATAAAACTGAAGTAAAGTTTCATTTACTTCTTTCAACTCAGGAGTAAGAAATGTTTTACTCCCTTTAATGTCGTTTGTAAGCTCCAACTGACAATGAACACATTTATACTCACTAAAGTGATTAGTAACTTTTCGTGTTGTAACTAGTTTATGACCAAAAAGGTGACAGAAAACTTTTTTCGAAAACCATTTTTCTTTGATGCTCATCTTGTTCATAACTAGCGTGTTAACATTAAGGTGATGTAAAAATATAAAGATTTCGACTAAGTGTACAATAAAATCGATAAAAAGCAATTTTTAACGATTAAAATAAGAAAATTCTTATAAAATTATTATTTTTCAAAATAAAAATCCCCAGCGTTAAGTACTGAGGATTAGATTGTTGAGTGATTATGAAAGTTAAATATTTAACTTTTTTGTTCTTTATTGAAATAAACTAAGTAATAATACATTTGTTTTTCTTCATCCCAGCCTTTTTCAACAAATTTTTCGGCACTCTCTGGATTTACAAAATCAAGTTTGATTTGAATGTTAGTATCAAGTTCGATTACATTTTTCATTTTACGACGTGCATCAGTAACTGCTGCATTAGCAATTGGGAAAGTCGTTAAATCTTCGATACTGTATTTTTCACCTTTATCTACTTTGTAGTTTTTAAACTCCGAAATCAAATCAGGATTGTCTATTACTTCGTTCAAGAAATTAGTTTCTTCAAAATTATCGTTCTTAGCAAAATGATTTACTGCACGGTTCATGAATAAAACTTCTTCTTTTTTATCTTCAGCCGGTAAAACCACATCTTTTGCAAAGTCCTGACAGAATTTTAAATATTTTTTTGTCATGAAGTTTTCATCCTGAAAAGCATCTACTGATAGGAAGTGCTCTAACCAATAACGAGCATCATATCTATTACTATCAACAGTTAAAATTTTATACCCTTCTTCTTTTTTATAGTTGAATATTAAACAACCTTTATCTAGTTTTTGAAGATTAATTCCTTGTTGCAAAATCATTTCTAGATTGGTTTCTTTTTCTTCAAACTGAAGGAAATCAGTTTTTATTTCACTTTTGAAAACACCAATTGCATCAACTTGTTTATTATCTATAGAAACATTTGTTAGATAAGCAACATAAACTTCTCCGTTTTTAATATGAGGATGATTTGATTGCTCAAATAAATGCTTTGTGATCTTTTTAGAAACCTCGTGTACATTACTTGGATTATTGAAAATTTCCGTAGCCAGATTGTACATTTCGTTGTATTCTATATCTACATCATGCGCAAATTGATAGTAGTTTTCTTCACCACTTCTGAAAGGTTTAAAGAAAAACTCTTTTAGTAAAGGCATGATTTCATCATTTAATCCGTAAGGTTGCTCAGAAATAAAGATGGCTTCATTTCTACTTTTATTTCCAACTCTGTGAATAGAAAGATTATCGATGTGTGTATTAAAAAGATTGATCATTTTGATAATATTTTAGATAAAAGAACCAAGAAAAAAGAGAAATCTTAAATCTTGGTTCTAGAATAAATTAGTAATATTTTTTAGTTCCAATTATCTTCGAATCCGTAATCTTCGAAAGAATCGTCTCCTTCAAACATATCAAAGTCTTCTTCGTCATAATCGTCTTCGAACTCACTTCCAAAATCATCTTTTTCTGAAGCAAATTCTTTATCAGGAGCAGTCATTGGCATTATTCCGTGAGAGAATAATACATCTGGATAACTAACACCACTTTCTGGCTCTTCAATAGCTGCAAGCTCTACAAAGAATGTCCACATATTGAAAAAATCATATACATAAATCATTTTTGTATTCTCCTTGTCAAACATACCAGATAATAAATAATCTGCCATTATTAATCCTTCTCCAGGATTGTCACCAGTATCAAATAAAGGAATTTCTTGATCTTGATTCCATTTATCATCACAAGTATAAAACGCAGCCATTTCCATGCCGTCAAAATCAAAAGAGTTTACAATACTATTATGTAAATCTTCTAAAGTATCATTTTCATCTATAGCGATATCCCTAAAAATATCTTCTTCTGCGTCTAAAATGACTCTAAATTTGTAAATCATAAAGTTGAATTATTGAAAGCCCAAAGGTAGTTATAATTTTATATTTTACTTTTCAGATTTCTGTTTTGTTGATAACATTTACTCCATTTGCTTAAGTTTCTCTTTTGCAAGCTCTTTTTGTTTTTCATCCCCTTTTTCTAGAAGAATGGTAAAATAACGCTTAGCATTTTTATAATCCTTACTGTTATAATATGAAAGGGCCAAATTGTTAATTATGATGGTGTCATCAGATTTTAAAACATATGCTTTTTCAAATATTGGTAATGCTTTTTCTAATTTATTATCCATTAAATAGGCAGAGCCAAGTGTACATAATATAATAGCATCGTTAGGGAAAATAGTATTCATTTTTTCAGCTATTTGAAGCATATTACCATCTTCATTGTTCTTGTACAAAGTGTTTTGATAATCTTGCACAGCAGCTTTTAAGAAATTTACTTCGTCTTTTACAGGTTCATTATTAGACCACAACCATTTATGGTTTATTTTTTTTGAATATTCTAAAGTTTCAAGAAGCTCTCGTGTAAAATCATTAAATCTATTAAAGGTTCCCAAAGCATATATTTTTCCAAATCGCATATCTAGTCTTTTTGGATTTTTCTTAATGCCTTCAACCAAAAAGTTTTGTGAAACGTTGAATAAAGAATCATTTTGAGTTTTTTGACCTCCTAAATAAGCCACAGGTTTGTTTACAGAATCTTTTACTTCATATTGAGGATTGTTTGTAGAGTTCGGACTTAAGCTAAGAACCTCCTTAGTTGCTTCTTGATAATAAAAATTAAACCCACCTATATATAATTCAGGGTTGGATGGTTCTTTTTGCTTCCATTCTTTAAATAGGTTATCCATTGATTTTGCATCGGAACCTAATTGCATTAAAATTTTAAATCTGTCATGAAAACTTTGGCCTTGTGAGACAAAACTGCAAAGAGTGATAAATAGTAAAATTGTTTTTTTCATTTTATTTTTGGTAAAATTCGATTGGTAAATTGTCTGGATCTGCAATAAAGAAGAAACTTTTCTCGGTGTATTTGTCTATTCTTATTGTTTCAGAATCTATAGAATGCGAAAGTAAATAATTTCTAGTAGCTTCTATATCATTTACTTCAAAAGCTAAATGTCTTAGTCCTCTTGCCTCAGGTCTAGAAACTCTTTCAGGAGGATTTGGGAAGGAAAATAGCTCAATTATATAATCTCCATTAATTGCTAAATCAAGTTTGTACGATTGTCTATTAGCTCTAAAAACTTCTCGAATTACTTGTAATCCTAAAATTTGAGTATAAAAATGTTTTGATTTTTTGTAATCGGAACAAATGATAGCAATATGATGTATTTTATTTATTTTAAGCATTACTAGATTAAAATCTTAATGAATATTCTCTTTGTTTAACTTTATTTGATTACTAATTCTATTTTTAAATTTAGTAAATTTTTTACTGGTAGGATATTGTCTGTTAGATGTCAGGTTGTTAAAAATCAGAGCAACTAGTAAGAGTATTAAAGCACCTGTTAAAACAGGAGTTAAAACATACCAATATCCTAATTTTAAAATAGCGGGAGAACCCGTCACTGCAATTAAAGCTGTGGCTCCACCTGGTGGGTGTAATGTTTTTGTTATTTGCATTAATACAATTGCACCCGCAACAGCTAACGCCGAAGCTAACCAAATGATATCAGGGAAAAGTTTAGCCATTGATACTCCTATTATTGCAGAAATAACATGTCCTCCAATTAAATTTCTTGGCTGTGCTAATGGACTCTGAATTACTCCATACACCAAAACGCATGAAGCTCCAAATGAGCCAATAAGAAATACAAAATCTTCTTTAGGGAAAGCATCATATTGTAAATAAGAAATAATTCCCATACCAACAAAGGCCCCCATAAAAGCCCAAAAATGTTCTTTAAAATCAACTAAAGTTTCTTTGTAAAGAATGTATTTTGTTTTTTGATAACCTTTTTTAATATGTTTCGTGGGCATTAACTAATTCTTTTAGGTTGATAAGAGTAGACAGTATAAGGATAAATTAATTTTGCAGTTGTTTTAGAAATTAAACAAACAACTAGAATTGGAATGAAAAGTGTGTAGTTACCTATTAATCCACAAATCAAAAATAAGGCTGTATAAGGTGCATGGATACTTGCACTGAGCATTGCGGCCATACCTATGACCATAAAATTTAGAGGAATTACATTAGCTTTAAAAAAAGTATTTAAAATTACGGCCAAAAATAACCCTAAAAAAGCACCTAAAAACATACTTGGAGCAAATACACCACCATCGCCTCCAGAAGCTAATGTTACTGAAGTAATAATTGGTTTTAAAAGTAAAATGCCTAAAGCGGTAAGCACAAAAGATGTGTTCAATGTTATACTATCTGCATTAAAAAAGATGTCTTTAACAGCATGATAACCTTCACCATACAATTGAGGTAATAATAGGAAAGAAAAACTAATTAGTAGTGAGCCAATAATAATTTTAGTAGTATGTTTTTCAATTTCTGTAAATTTTGATTTTATGTTAATAACACATTTAGTAAGATAAACCGAATTTACACCGGCCAATAATCCTAATAATATAAAGTAAGGAAATGCTTTTAGATGCCAAGTTGTTATTGGTACTTGAAACAATGGTTTTTCATCAAGAAGTAAAATAAATGAATAAGAAACAGCAACTGCAATTGCAATAGTTATAGCATAAATTCGTGATATTTTTCTAGAGATTACTTCAAATGAGAATAATATTCCGGCAATGGGACTATTAAATAAAGCGGTAACTCCAGCTGCTATTCCTGCGCAAACCAACTCTGTTTTATGACGCTTAAAAACATTTTCTTTTTTTTGAGCTACTGAACCAATAGCAGCAGAAGCCACTACTGTAGAGACTTCAATCCCTGTAGAGCCTCCAAAAATTACAGTTAGTAACCCGTTAAAAAAATGAGAAGGAATTTTATATCCTGGAAGTCTTTTGGTTGGAGAACTCGTACTTTCAAAGATTTCTTTTATTCCTTTATTTTCTTTCTTTTTGAAAAGATATTCACGCAAAAAATAAATTATAGATAGTCCAAAAAAAGGAGAAATCAAGAACAAAAACCAATTTGAATTTGCTTTATGAAACAATATTTCCTCATAATGTTCGGTCAGTTTTTTTAATGAAACTGCCAAAAAAGTAGCTGAAAACCCTATAAGAATTGAAGCTATAACTAATTTTTGTAAAGTAATTCTTTTATGATTTTTTCTGAGTTGAGCTGTCTTATTCATGAAAATATTCTTTCAAAGTGGTTTACAAAAATAGACAGTAATCGGTTAAAAGGTTCTTCCCAAAAAGTTAAAAATAGAAAGTAGTAATTAATATTTTAAACCAATTTAAGTTCTTTCTTAATTTTTGCTGGTAGTTTATCCTTTATTAAATTATAAGATTGTGTAATATAATGTTTCCATTCGTTTGTTGAAAGTGTATTGATATCTTCTACCAAAACCCATTTGTAGCGAGCTACATAGGGAGCTGGAATAAAACCTTTTCTTGTAGAAAGTTCTTCAAATTCTTCATCTAATACTTTAAACGATGCTGAAGTTGGTGATTGGTTTAATCCTACGACACAAAACATTTTGGCACCTATGCAAAAACACAAATCATTTTCCCACTTTATATCTTCTGTAACTGCGGGTAGTGATTTGCAGAGATTTTGCAACTCTTCGATATTCATCTAGAATTTAGTTTTAGCAAGTTTATCATGATTGCCAGAAACTTGCATTAATGCAGCGCTGCTGTACCAAGGTGTCAATTCTACATCAAATATTTTTGCCTGAACTGCCGGGTCTGTTTCCACCAATTTTTGGGCTTCTTCAACTGTATTACAATTAAAGATAAAAATACCACGATAATTTCTGTCATTTTTCATAAAAGGGCCTGCAACAACTAATTTCCCCTCTTTAGCAAGACGGTTTATGTTTTCCATATGTCCTTCAAAATATTTCTTTTTCTCCTCATCAGTTGCTTTAGTATTTGAACCCGTTTTAAGAATACAGAAAACATAATTTTTCATTCCGTATTCATCGGCTCCTAATTCTTTGGCTAGTTTTTCATCATAAGGAGTAAGGTTGTCTTGTGCTATTATTACTGTTGAAGAGAATAATAGTATTGGTAAGATATATTTTTTCATGATTTATTTTATTTCAAATATAAAAAATTAAAAGTATTTACAGTTCGGTAACAAAAAACTACAGTTCAGTCATTATTAATTTAAAAAGAGTGATTTAGATTGCAATTTTGTTTCATCAAATAAACAAAACTATGAAAACTGCAGTAACAATTATTCTAACTTTCTTTTCTTTTCTAGCTTTTTCTCAAACAACTGTTTCAGGTAAAGTGTTTGATAATAAAAATAAACCCCTTGAAGGTGTAAACGTTTTTATTGAAGGTACTTATGACGGAGCGATGACTAACGCTAATGGTGAGTTTGCAGAAAAAGGCTCACAAATATTAGTAGCTACTTTACTCGCTTTTGATGATTTTAAATTGGCTATCGAAATTGAAAAATTAACACCATTAAGTATAAAATTAAGACCAAGTGTAAATCTGCTTGATGCTGTGGTTATTACAGCAGGAACTCTTGAAGCTGGGGATAAAGCAAGAGTTTCAGTTTTAAAACCTCTTGATATTGTAACAACAGCTGGATCAGCGGGTGATATTGTGGGTGCTTTACAAACGTTACCAGGAACACAAACTGTGGGTGAGAGCGGAAGATTATTTGTTCGTGGAGGAGAAGCAGATGAAGCACAAACGTATGTTGATGGATTAAGAGTTTCTCAACCTTATGGTGCTACTACCAATAATTTGCCTACAAGAGGACGTTTTTCACCATTCTTGTTTAGCGGAATTTCTTTCTCAACTGGAGGTTATTCAGCTGAGTATGGTGGAGCACTTTCAAGTATTTTACAATTAAACACTATTGAAGAACCAGCTCAAGAACAAACAGATATTTCACTAATGACTGTTGGACTAGGTTTAGGACATACTAAAAAATGGGAAAAGAGCTCAATAAGTGTTAATACAGCTTATATAGATCTAGCTCCTTATCAAGCTGTAGCACCACAAAATGTTAGTTGGAATAGGGCTTTTCAATCGCTTTCTGGAGAAACTGTTTATCGTTATAAGTTTAATTCTGGAATGTTTAAAATATATGCTGCTTTTGATGCTTCTCGTTTTGATGTGAATCAAGAATCTATTAACACAGCAGTTCCTACTCGTGTGAACCTTAACAATAATAATTTTTATTTTAATTCATCTTACAAAGGAAAATTTGGTAGTAATTGGCAATTAATAACTGGATTGAGTTATGGATATGGAGGAACCGATACGTCTTTAAATTCGGATCAAATTGATAATACAGAACACGCGTCTCATCTAAAAATAAAATTAAAAAAGAGCTTTTCTGACCGAGTTAAACTGTCATTTGGTGCTGATTATTTTATCACAAAGTTTGATGAAAGCTTTAATGTAAATGCAAAAGTTAATTACAACCAAAATATAGCAGCTGCTTATACTGAAGCAGATATTTTTTTCTCTAAAGAGTTTGCTGCAAAAGCAGGAATACGTTTGGCTAATGATAATTTACTCAATGAAACTTCAATTTCACCAAGAGTATCTTTAGCTTACAAAGTTAGTGATGGAAGTCAGTTTTCATTTGCTTATGGTATGTTTGATCAAGCACCTAATCAAAGTTATTTAAAATATAATTCTTCATTACAAAATGAAAGAGCGTCACATTACATTTTCAATTATCAATATGTAAAAAACAAGCGCACGTTACGAACAGAACTTTACTATAAGGATTACAAGAATCTTGTAAAGTATAACAACGAAATAGCGATGTTTAATAGTAATTTCAATAATGATGGTTATGGTTATGCAAAAGGATTAGATGTTTTTTGGAGAGATGGAAAATCAATTAAATATTTAGAGTATTGGTTATCCTATTCTTACATTGATACTGAGAGAGAGTATAAAAACTATACATCACAAGTTACTCCAAGTTTTGTTGCAACTCACAATGCATCATTAGTTACTAAATATTTTATAGAAGAATGGAAATCTCAGGTTGGTTTTTCTCACACGTTCAATTCAGGAAGACCGTATAACAATCCTAACGAGCCAGTTTTTATGAATGGTAAAACCAAGACTTATAACAATTTAAGTTTTAATTGGGCTTATCTTATCACACAACAAAAAATATTGTATTTCTCGGTTTCAAATGTAATGGGAACACAAAATGTATTTGGTTATGAATATGCCAATACACCAGACTCAAATGGAATATACAACAGAAGAGCAATTACACCTACAGCTGATAGATTTTTCTTTGTGGGATTCTTTTGGACTATCAGTAATGATAAGAAAACGAATCAGTTAGATAATTTATAAAGTTTTTAAGTGAAGTTGTGAAATAAATTTAAATACTTTTTTATTAGGGGAAAAATGGTTATTTTGGTGAAAACTAAAAAAACTATTCTATGAAAAAAATTACTTTAATTTTTACATTTCTGATATTAAAAGTGGGATTGACTTTTGGTCAGGTAACAGCTATTGTTAATGCTCCAGTAAATGATGCTTCAACAACGCAAAATCGTGCACCAAACGGGACTAGTGCACATTCTTTTATGAGAGGTTCTGCACTAGTATTGGCATCAGAATTAACATCAGTTCCAGTAAGCTCTTCGTTGAATTTATTTGGCTTTGTAACTACAGCAGGTGCAAATGTTGCCGTAACAGGAACATTAACTGTTTATATGAAAAACAGTACTGATACTTCTTTTACTTTAGGGACAAATTGGAGCACAATCATCACTGGTATGACACAAGTTTATTCTGGGACTTATACTGTGCCTGCAAATGCAACAAATGTTGATTTAACTTTGAGTACACCATTGGTTTACACAGGAGGTTCTGTTTATGTCGCTTATGATTTTGTGAGAACAGGTACGGCTGCTGCAACAGCTGCTACCTATAGTTCTAATTCTACAGGGTTAGTTGGAGGATGTGTTTCAGCAGCTAGTGCAACAGCTTCACCTACAACTTTAGCCACAACAAGCTTTAGACCTGTTATGCGTTTTGGTTACCCTAACCCTTATTCAAATGATGTGTCTATTGAGAGTATTAATACATTAGGAAATGTAGCGAACGTGTTAGGTTTGCCTGTAACAATTTCTGCTTTAGTAATGAATAAAAGTAATACTACTTTAAATGATGTCACAGTAAACGCTAATATTACAGGAGCTAACACTTATACTGATACAAAAATTATTACTACGATAGCACCAGGAGCAACTCAAACCGTAAATTTTAATAATTGGACACCAACTGCTTTAGGAGCAAATACGTTAAATGTAAGTGTTCCTGCCGATCAAGTAAATACCAATAACTCTTCAAGTTTTAATAATACAGTGAGTTGTAGTACTTATGGAGCATCACAAAATCCTATAACTTATA
>CAMLKV010000032.1 GCA_946480635.1 uncultured Flavobacterium sp. | reverse complement strand
AACTACATACTTCAAAATTTTTCCAAAAACAATTTTTTCCATTTCATAATTTCTATCATTCAAAATTGCTTTAGCATCTTCTATTTGCTGATATAATTCTGGTTGCTGTAAAGTAGCAATTACATCACCTTTTTTCACGAAGCTGCCTATTTTTACATTTAATTCAACTAATTGTCCTTGAGATGTAGCTACAACTTCATGTATTTCACCTCCTTGAATAACCCCAACTACATCCAACTTGGTTTTAACTTTTCCAAACATTGACCATACTAAAGCTGTAATTAGAGCCAAAGAAATAGTTAGCAAGGCAATCCATGCCTTTCTGTCTGTTACCTTAATAAGCTGATCCAATTTTTCTGGAGTTGAAAGTTTTTCTAATGCTGACTTTCTAAAAAAACCTGTTGACATGATTTATATTTATTATTTAGGGATATTATAATAACTATCTTTATTAACCATAAAACCATTTGCATTACGAACTACCAGAGTTCCTGTTTCATATCTTAGATTAATAATTGCTAATGCAAAATTTTGCTGTGCTCGAATAAATTCTAGTTCTGAAGCTGTTAATCTTTCTTGAAACAAGATTACATTTAAAAGTATCGTAAGTCCTGTTTTGAATTTTAGTTGCTCATTAGTATATGCTTCTTGATAATTAACATAAGCTTGTCTTGATTGTTCGAGAGCTAAAGCACTTTTTTCTAAATTATTATACGCAACATTTATATTTAATACTATATTTCTTTTTAGGTTCTCATTTTCTACAAGTTGATCTGACAAAGCCACTTTATTTTTTGCCAAATTCCCTTTGGCATTATTATTATTTAGTGGGAATGAAAAAGTTAATTTTGCACCTGCGCCAAGATATCTTCCTTCTTCATTAGACAATGAATTAAACTGAAAAGTTTTTCCATTTCCCTGACTTGCACTACCATAAAATCCAAAACCAGATAAGTCAAGTTGAGGCTTTGTATTATTTTCTGATAATTTTTGATAAAGCTCAAGCGCATTTGTAGTCTTTAAATACGCATTTAAATCCTTTCTATTAGACAAACCAACTCTTACAAGTCCATCTTTATTGAGCTTTTGATTATAACCTGAGTCCTCTACGGTTGGAAACTGATCATTAGGATTATCAATTAATTCTGATTCGGCGTTAGAAAGGCCTATCGCTCGACCTAAATTTAACTTTGCACTATAAAAGTTTTGTTCTGCTAAAATTGTAAGTTTCTTTTGGTTTGCTAAATCTGCCTTAATTTGAACTAGATCACTTGCCGGTTTTTTATCTGCTTTTACGAGTTCTTCAGTCATACCAAGTACATTAACAACTCTTTCTTCATTTGCTTTATATATAGCTAAACTTTTATAAGCTGCATAATAAAACCAATAAGCTTCCCCTACTTTTAATACTTCATAAGAAGTTGTAAATTCATTACTTTCAGTAGCAGCTTCAATAAAAAATTTTGATGCTTTCTCATTAATAGTTGTATTCGTTTTACCTCTACCTCTCAATAAAGGCTGGGTAATTGAGAAATTTAACAAGCCTGTGTAATCACCAGTATATAAATCGATTTGTTGTCCAAAATTGTTGAATGGATAATTATTACTATTAAATAAATACTTAACGTTTAATTCAATAATTTGTCCAGTTCTTACTCTTTTCTGAATTCCTGTTGAAATTTCAAAATTCTTTGAATCCAATATCCTGTCAATAAATTGATTTCTAGGATCTGTTCTAAAAAGGTGATAACTATCTTTTTGGAATGATACATTTGTAAACAAATTATAATCAAAAAAACCTTTTTGAATTTGAAAATCAGCTTCTGCAGATTTAATTGTAAAAAGACTTCTTTTTAATTCAGGGCTTTTTTCTAATGCAACTTTAGACAATTCAATCAAGTTTCCGTCAATCTTTGACTGAGCAGTTATTAAAGATTTTGTGGTATTGAGCAAAAAAAATAGAACTAGTATTTTATATTTCATAAGAAAACATTAACTAAACTTCAGAAAACCTATGTAAAATTTGACCAAACCTTGAACCAGCTTGAGCAACACTGTTCAATATATTTGTATCAATTAAATCTTCTTCTTCAGGATTTCCATACCCTAATTGATCTGTAGTTTTTCTCAATCTATTTGAAAGGAAAAGAGCTAAAGCATAATAAAAATTTCCTTTAAATTCAGGATATGAGTTCATTCTAGAATAAATCAAATCTTTAGATATAACAAAAATTATAGATTGTCTAGTTGCGAAAACATTAACCGAAGGCGGTCTAGATTCCAAAAAAGACATTTCTCCCACAATTTCACCAGCTCCAAGTTTAGCAATAACTTCACTCTCATTTTTACCATAAACCGAAAGCTCACCATCTAACACTATATATAAATTATCAATGGCCTTATCTTTTTCAATAAGCTTTGTACCCGTTTGAATTTCAATTTTATGTCCATTAAGGGTCATCCATTCAACATCTCTGTCATTTAATTGACCTAGAAAAAAAAGTACTCTTTTCATAATAATAAATTTTAAAATGATTGTGCAATTTACCTGTTAACTATTCTTGCATTCTGCCAAATGCTCTTATAAAACAGCCATCTACGAAAAATGCATATAAATTTTTAAAAACTTTTGAGAAGTTCTAACTACTTAGAATTAATACACTATTGTATTGTTGCAATTAGCTCTTTAGGAGAAATTTTATACTGTTCATAAAACAATTTTGAAAAATAATGAACATCATTGTACCCAACCGAATATGCAATTTGAGATATTGAATGATGTATATAATTATCAATTATTTGTTTGGCTTTATGCAGTCTTAAAATTCTAATATATTTGTTAGGAGTCAAATACAATAAGTTTGTAATTTTTCTATAAAATTGTCTTTCACTTACAGCCATTTTATATGAAAGTTCATAAATATTAATATCACTTTGACTTATAGATGTATAAACTTCTTTCTCAAGGTTTAACAGCCAATTATGATCACTCCTAGTAATTTTATCAGGATTAATAGTATTTGAACACATTTTCTGAACATTTGTATTCGATTCATAAATTTCAAAGAAATCTGGTCTTTCCTTTATAGTTAAGTTTACAGATTTGGACTTAATTTCTTCTAAGATATTTTCAATTACATCATTAATCTGTTTACTACTATTAAAGATTACTTCATAATTACCT
Source organism: uncultured Flavobacterium sp. (assembly GCA_946480635.1). Next base: position 8,473 of record CAMLKV010000032.1, on the reverse strand, counting down.
AATCCAGAATCTATATTTTGTTTACTGTTCTCTATTATCTTTTCAAGAGGATCCTTTATATTCAACATAATTTCACCCAATACGTTTGGATTTTTCCAATCAATCATTATGCTTTCGTTTGTTTTCATTTCAGTTTTAAAGTTTACTTGATATATATTTTAACACATATATTCTTAATTAATACTGAAATAAAGTTATCATGAGGCTCTTCTTATTAAAAAAAAATTAGACGAAAACCAATTAGATGAAGTTTAGTCATAAAGCGACTAATGATTTTAAAGATTTATCCCGCGTCAAAACACAAAAAACGTTTCAAATTTTTGAAACGTTTTGGATTAATGCTGTTGCATTGAAATTACTAAATTAACAATGTGTATTCAAAAGTATTGTTTAATTTAAAGATAATCTTTAGAATCCTTAAGATTCATTATTATTGACTAGAGAATTCAAGCCATATATAAAGTCTGAATAAGTAATATTTTTTTTTAAAACAAAAACTTTATTATTACTACATGGGTTAAAAAAACTTTCAATATCAGTTAGTAATAGAAAATATTTGTTTTCAAATTGTGAAAGAATTGAACTTATTTTCTCTTTAGTATCAAAGTTAATCTCTGCAATAATAAGATCTAGGTTTTCACTGCTATTTAAAAAATTATCGCTAGATAAATCACATTCTACAAATGATAAAAAAGGTGTTTTACTTATATAATTTTTTATAATATAATTTAAAACTAAATCTTGAACTATACAGAAACAATTAATATTCATTTAACTAATTAAGTAATTATTGATGAAGATAATGTTGTTAGTAGATAGTTGTTTTTATTTGAACTTTGTAGATTAGAAATTACTTTCTTTTTAAGAATCAATTGTTCTTTTTGATTGTTTTTTTTAGTTTGGTTTTTCATGATTGTCATTTTTAATATTTCAAAAATGGCAAGTATGGTAGAGGTATAAAATTTAATTAGACATATGTATTGATAATTTAGATGAGTTATGTTTTTTTTTAGATGAAGGAAAAATTTAATCTGCTTCAATTCCTATTTTTTTATAAAGATCTAACTTATTATTTGCAGAAATTGTCAGATAGTCCCCTATTGATAATTTAACCATATTACCGTACAAAGATTTTATGTGATTTGTATTTATAATGTATGATCTTTGAATTCTAAAAAAATAATCCGGAAGTTTCTCTTCCATAGATTTCATTGTAGAGTGTGTGATATATCTTTCTTTTTCTGAAAGATGAATTCTCAAATAATCTTTTAAAGCTTCTATATAAATTATGTCCTTAAAAAGGATTTTAATTAACTTATTGTCTGACTTTATAAAAAATCTATCCAATTCATACTGTTCAGTGTCTTGACTCTCGGATTTAGAGTTAATTAATTCTTTGGTTCTAGAAATTGCTTTTATAAAACGATTATAAGCAACAGGTTTTACCAGATAATCAACAACACCTGATTCGAAACTTTCAATAGCATAATCTCTATAGGCAGAGATAAAAATAATCAATGGTTTATTGACTATAGAATTAATTAATTCTAAACCATTAAGTTGAGGCATGTCTATATCGGTCAATAAAATATCGACATTGTTTTTATTAAGAAAATCAAGTGCTTCAATTGGTTTTCCAAAAGAAGCGACTAACTCTAAAAATGGTGTATTACTTATATATTCTTCTATAATTTCTCTAGCAAGGGGTTCATCATCTAAAACTAAACATCTTAATTTTTTCATTTTTTATTAATTTAATTTAATTTCTAATTCGACAGTAAATTTTTTTGATTGTGTATTAATACTCATAATATGCTTATCAGGATAAAGTAAGTTTAATCTTCGTTTAATATTTTCAAGACCAATTCCTCCGTATCCATGTTTTTTTGAACTTATATTGTTATTGGAATCATTCTCTATTTTGAAATAAACTTTGAAGTCGTCAGCTTTGATAAAAATTTTCAAAAAAGGATTGTCTGACTTTAATCCGTACTTAAAAGCATTTTCAATAAAAACAAAAGGCAGTAATGGTTCAATTTCTATATTTCTACCATTATTTATAACTGTTTTTTCAATAATATATTCATTTGGATATCTCATTTTTTCCATGTCAAAATAGTCATCAATAAATTCCAATTCCCTATCAATTGAAATTTTTTTAACATTTGCATCATACAATGTATACTTCATAATACTGGAAAGTTTTAAAACTATTTCAGGTGTTAATTCACTTTTTTTAAGGGCCAAGGAATAAATATTATTGAGCGTATTGAACAAAAAATGAGGATTCAATTGAGTTTGAAGAAATTTATTCTCCATCAATAAATTTTCATAATTTAATTTTTCAATTTCTCTATTTGCCTTAACTGAGTTAGCGTATGTTCTACTTAAATCGAATGTTATTTTTAGAAATAATACTGGAGAAATGGCACTTATTATATCGAATGAATACGCCAAAACATTCTGAGGTTTAATAATATCGAGTAACGTTTTTTCTTTGTTTTTTACTAACATTTCTTTCAAAACTCCATAATCCAGATCTATGTTTAGATTATAAAGAATGATATAATAATAATGGTTCACAATTAACCAAACTTGCAAGAGTCCAAAAATAGAAACTAGAAATAGGAAAAATCTATTTTTATTAATTGTTTGTGGTATTACAAAATAAAATAAAAGATAAAAAACAGTAATGTTGCATAATGTTATTCTCGCAGCGAAAAGCACCGAAGTACCAAAACTAAATTTATAACCCCAGAAGTACCCTATTTGAATAATAAAAGTGAAAATAATCCAAATTAAAATATGGGAAAAAATCCTTGTTTTTTTTACATAACACTTTTCAAAATCAAAATTTACTACTTTCTCCAAAAAAGGATGTAATCTTCGTTCTTTTGTCATTAGTTTAATTTAGATTTATAAGCGTTTTTTTTGTAATAATTTAAGCAAAAATGATACAAAAGATATTCCCAATCTCTTTGATTATGAGGAAACCATCTATTAATACTCATATGTATATAATCAGAAATATTGCTTTTATTAATTGTTATATCTTTCATCTCATTCTTTTGTTTTTCAAACAAAAACAAAAATTCTTCTTCATCCATAAAATCAAAGACCTTGGTTCTATATTCTCTATATTTTTTTTCTACATCCAACAAAAAATGACTTGATTTTTCTCTAGATAATTTTTCCTTCATAGTATCACAAATCGATATCTTTTCAAAAAGATCAATTTTAATAAGTGAAAACCAAAAATCAATGTTTTTAACAGCTAAACAAAGATTCAAGGTAACATCTTCCAAACAATTACTTTTTAAAATATGAATATATAACTCACTATCATGATAAAACAAAGTTTCACTATTAGTAATATTATCTATTCCATATCGTTCAATTTCTCTTTGATATGTATCTATTTTTATTTTCCAAACTATTTCATTCTTCAAGTATTTCTTCAATTTTTCATATAATAATTTTTGAATATCTATGCTAACTGCTCTAGAGCTAATATTAAACCTTAAACGTAAATGATGATGTGGATCAAAAAATCTAACAAAAAACCACTTGTGAATCAAACCTTCTTCTTTTAAATACAAAATCAATTTTTCATGGATTTCAATTAAAACATCATTTGAAACATTATTACTACAATAAATTTTAAAATAAATCCATTCACTTCCTGGAAAGTAATTTCTATTTATGACTTTGGGAGTGGTATGAATTTTATCAAATGCAAATTCAGATGTGGGTTCTGATTTTTTTAAAGGAAGAATAAATTGGTTTATATAACCATCTTTTTTTGAGGGGTTGATAAAAGACTCTTTTAAAATAATACGCTCATTTTTTTTTAATTCATCTAATAGAATATCCAAATATGCTTCATTGTGAGTATCAATAAGCAGTTCATTATCACCTTGTACTAATAAAACGAATTGTGAAAAATTCCATTTTTTAAAATAGTCAGACAAATAATAGTATTGATTTTTTTCATCCTCAAATGGTTTAATTTCCTTTCTATGCATAATCCAATGAGCAGGAAGAAGTATGATATTTTCATAAAATATCCGTGGAAAATATCTTTTAAAAGATTTATTAAAGTCAAGACTCAAATCAAAATTATGATTTTTTTGATTTTGGATAGAACATAAAAATTTATAAATAGGGTTATTAGAATGATTGTAGTTATGAGCGTTTGACAAACGTGGAATCACTCTCTTTTTAAGCTGTTTAGAGGTTAAAATAATCTCATTATTTTGAATAGAAACAAGCAAATCTTCAAGAAAAATAGTGTTCATTTGATTTTTTGATGATTCATAAAAAATTGGAATTTCGTATTCAAAATGAGAAATTCTTCTCGAAATATTTCCTACTTTATAATTTTCAATCCAAACAATATCTGCAAAAACCACTTCGGTTGAACAAGTAATTTCAAAGTTCGAAATCCTATCGCAAAGTTCTTCTATATCATTGTCAATATTTGTGAATCTTGACAATAGTGTACTTCCTGAAGTTCCCCCAACATTTTGAATCAAGATTTGACCTTCATCTAAAATTTGCCCCACAACATAAAAGGTATTTGGGAATTTTTCATAGGGAAAGGAATCAGGAAGATCTGATTTATGTATTTGTAAAGCCGTTGGGTTAACATTACTTTCAATTTTATCAATTAACCAGTCCGATAAATTAAAATCATTATTACTTCTTTTTTCTTCAACAAATTCTGATTCAAAAAAATTACTGCAATTATTACCAATACTTTTATTAACTGGAAATCCAATTCCTAAATCAATATCTAAAACTTCTAGTAAAGGGACAGCTTTACTTTCATATTTTTCAAAAAAGATTTTTTTAAAATTATTAAGTTTTAATTTATGATTGTTTTCAGAAGATATACTGCTTAATAACTTTATTGATTCATTTATTTTTTTTAATTCCTTTGCTGAAAAGCTCAGATCCTCATTGACAAAATGGATTAAATCGACATGAAAAAGTTGTTCATCATTGTCAATATTAATCCCCACCTTTCTTAAATGGAAAATTAATTTATCATGTTCATCTGGAAAAAAATTACCAATAGAAGCTTTTTCAACTTTTTTAATATAGTTTTCAATTTCAAAAATTAAATTAAAGTATAAAACCGCATTTTCGGTATTTTTAATTTCTGCATTATTTAAAAATTTCTTTATTTCTTGAAAATCATCTTTAGCTGAAATATTTATTTCAATATCACTTATAAAAAAGCACATTTCAACTAATTCTTTAAAAAAAATTAATAATTCATCTCTATCAAATTCATCTTTAAACTTTAGATAAAGTTGATTAAAATTGATTTTACAATTTTTTAAATCAGTAATAATTCTTTTAAGTATTGTAGACTTATCTAATGAACTGATTTGAATTTTGGGTTCACTTGCTCTACTAATTTCATAAAAGCGATAGTGATTACTCAAATCATAAAGAGTATTGTTTAACTGGTAAGGTAAGTGATTTACTAATTCATGATTATTTTCTATTGATTTTATAATCTTACTTAAAATTGACATATCAATTCTAAGCTTTCTCTTAATTGAATTAGATTCGTTTGATTTAGAGATGGAAATATTTTGTATGGAAATACCTGCAAAAGCTCCAAAAGGAATTGGCCTTGTCGCAGAGCGAATGATAAATTTTTTTAAGGAAAGAAGAATTCGTTTCTTTTTTTTTTCGTCCTTTATTTTTCCTTCTTTGTATTTTTTTAAAGTTTTGTAAAATGATATTGAACTCCAATATATGGCTTCTAAAAATTTATCATCGTTTAAAAGACTTTGAAAAAAAACATCACCTTTAGATAATCCACTCTCATCAAAAAGTATTTCATATGAAAATAAGGGTTTTCTTATTAAGAGCTTTTCGAAATTATCAAACATTTTTCCCAAATCTTGTTAAATATTTGAGGTAAAAATATGAAATAGAATGAAAAATTTTTAAGTAAATTCTTATAAAATAATTAATTAAATTAAAAATAATTTATTTTATCTACTTTAAAAAAATATAACAATCTATATTTCAGTTGTTTAACAATAATTATTTCAAACTTTCAATTATCAACTCCCTTTGTTGCTCATAGTCTTTAACAGATAATTTATTAATTTTTCGGTTGATATTATCGACTGCACTTAATTCAAAAAAATTTTTAATTACACCAAATTCTGTATTCAAATCTCTCGATGATGAATTAATTTCAAAATATGGTATATCACCTCTCATAAGTTGTTCAATTTCATGTTCTAATATTAATCTCAAATTTTCTTTCATATTCTTCTTTCTCTTTCAAATTTTTAGGGAGTTTCATTAAATCTAAAATTTTGGAATATATGTTTGTTGGCCTCCATATAAAACGTATATTTTGATTATCAAATTTATTAACAGGACAATTATTTTTTGACTTAAATATATCTCGATTATCTAAAAAAAGATGATAACATTTTTCAAAACCTAACAATATATCGTTTAAATAATCATTTGCATGAACGGTTTTGCCCTCAAACTGAGGTATATTCTCTTTTTCAAGACTTACAGTTGAAAATTTTGGAATTATTTTCCAGTCATCTGTAAACTTTCCAATAGATTCATTTTGAAAAAATTTAATTTCTTTTTCTCTATAATATCCTATTCCGCAAGAGCCTAAAGGCATGCTTGAACTAGTCCGAAAATGATTTGGCAGTAACATACTTTTTATTACCGTATCATCCATACCGTTATCAAAGGACTTAAAAAAAGATTCAATGTTTTTATTGATTTTAGGCTGAATTATTGTTTCATGATCAATCAAAACTGGTGAAATTTCATTAACAATTAAATTTTCGTGGTGAAAATCAGTACTATTCAAAACATATGTAATGCAAAGCAAGTACCCAACCCTTTCATAATATAAATTTAAATCACTAGATTCCTTGAAAGATTCTAAATTTATAAACTCAAGCCAATGATAATCATTTTTGCATAAAACATTATACCTATATTTTCCAAGAGGAAGTAAAGTGTCTATTATATCTAAAAAATCATGATATGCCAGAGTTATTCCTCCTTTTGTTGGTTTAAAAACAATTTTTTTATTTTCACTAAAGCATAATAATGACGTTGATAGACCATTATGAAAATCGCCTAGCCCAAATTTAAAGCTATTAATTTTTTCGATTTTATCTAATAAGAAACATTGATTCAAATTTTTAAAATCTTGTTGAAAATTTTTTAGAACATGAAGAATACTTTTATTGGTTTTCTCTCTGTTATTTTCAATTTTAAATTGTAATAAGGGGTATTTATTGTAAAGATAATTCCAATTTGTTTTTAATAACTCTTCACTAAATAAGTAATACGATTCGGTATTATTTTCGCCCTTAAAACTATTAAAGCCTTCTATAATTACTTTTTCAAAGGAGTTAATTAGAAAATCATAAATATCATTTTCAACTTGTTCGGGAGATAACAAATTCTGTCTAAAACAAGTTTCATCTGCTTCAGACAAACAAATAAAATTTTCTTTACAAATCATTAAATTATTTTAAATTAAAAAAAGAGTAATTGAAATTACTCTTCTAAATATTTTACACTTTATGAGAAATTGTTTAATTAACAATCTTTAGTAATCCACCTCTAATTAATCTTTGTGCTAATTTTATTTTATTCTCATCATTTATATATGGTATATCTCTAACAACAAATGAAGATTCTTGTTGAGAGATAAACTCTAAGGTATTTGCAATTTGTGAAGGCCCTTTTATTGTATTTCCTTGAAAAGCTATCCTTGCGCCTGTAACATGATCAATAACCTTAGATTTTAATCCATCTCTTTTAGATATAACTGTATCTAATTCTATATGATTTAGTTTATCCAAGCTTGCAAAATGCCCATCAGATTTAGATGGTTGTTGATTTCTAAATTCTTCAGATAAAATAGTTAAAGCTCCTTTTACATTATTTTTATCAAATATATTTTGCAGGATATTCATAAAATCAATTTCAGCATCTTGAGATAAAAACTCATTTGAATTTAAATATCCTATTGGTAGTGCTCTTCTAAGTTCAATATGATTTTGACTTAAATTAATTATAGCTTTAGATATGAAATCTAACCATTGCGTAGAATGGACACCAAAAGTAATATGCATTGATGATTTGTTAGTTGTATATGCTTCATGAGGCACACCTCTTGGCATATAAATCAAATCCCCTGATTTTAGAGTAATTTCTTTTGCACCAGTTAAATGCTCCCTTTGGAAGATAGGTTGAAAACTGTGCATTAAAGGTGTTTTATAATGTGTGTCATCATAAAGAATCCAATGTTTTTCACCTGAAATTTGTAAAGCAAAAACATCATGTGTATCATAATGAGGAGATAAAGCTTTTTCATTTTCAGGAGTCAAGTATAAATTAGCCACAACATGATGTCCCATGTATTGACGAATACTATCTACCATTTCTTTAATTG
>CAMLKV010000031.1 GCA_946480635.1 uncultured Flavobacterium sp. | reverse complement strand
CGGTCATCTACATAACCATACTCTAATGGCTTGTCATTATCTTTTAACTGTTGAGCAGCAGATTTCTTTCCGATATCAGAAGGCACTTTAGCATTCAACAAGTTAGATTGAGCGAAAGAAGTAGTACTTCCAGCAACAAATATAACAACTGATAATAAATTTCTCCAATTCATAATATTCTATTTGAGGCGTTTAATAAATTAAACGAGATTTATTTTTAATTATTGTACTTCAAAAGTACAAGTAGATACTCTCTTAGCAACTTGATCGATACCTTGGAAACTAGCTTTAATTTCAGAGATAACAACTACGTCACCACGACCTGCTTTTTGAATAGCAGCTCTAGCTCTACCGTCCATTTTGCTTCCTGAAACAACAATTGTAGGTTGTCCAGGAACTTTGATATTAAACTGAGTAACGTTTACTGTTACAGGGAAATCGAAATCTTCCATTACAGCAGTGATAGTACAGTTCTCTAAGTTAGATTTAGGTCCTTTCGCAGAAACCTCTCCACGGATTTTCCCTGTTGGAGCTGGTAAACCTTTGATACGGAATTCTTTTTTATCAGAAACCACTTTACCATCAGGTAATTTAGCAGAAACATTGATCATTACAGAAGTTCCAGCACCTGGACGTAAAACATATTTACCATTTCCTACTTTAGACATACCTGCTGCATTAGCATTTACATTGTTGTCTCCCACACCTGCAAATGAAATTGACATAGGGTTAGGAACACCACGGTAAACAACATTCATCTTATCAGCAGAAATAGTAGCTGAGTTAGGACGAGGTACTACTACATATTTTCCTTCAAATTTTAACGGAATTGTTTTTCCATCTTCTAAGAAAGTAAATTGACCATTAATATTTTGTTCTCCTACTCCACCTGCTGTTGTAGAAATGATAGCTTGACCATTTTCTAATTTACCAGGTCCTTGGAATGAAGTTGGTTTAGTATTTTCATCATAACGACCTAAAACTACTTTACCTTTAACAGCTTCACCTTGGAAATAAGCGTTCTTTTCTAATACAACAATAGCTTGGTAGTTGCTGTAAGATGCAGCTTGAACTGCAGCTTTACCTAAAGCAGCACTGATTACATCAGATTCTGCTTTTTTTGCATCATTTTGCCAAGCAGATAATTTAGCTAAAGATGCAATTGCTGGGAAACCTTTAAAGTGGTAATCAAGATATTTAACTTTCATACCTTCTTTGTTAGTTACATCAGCAACATCGAATTTTTTAGTAACCTCATTTAAAATAGCTGCATATTTTTTCTCGTTACCTAAAGCATTTTTCATATCAGCTTTATAAGCTTCTATTGCTTTAATTACTTCGTTACCTCTTTCAGTATATCCTTCACCACGGAACCAGCTGTTATCTAAATTATCAGCTTTATCCATAGCTTCATATGGTAATTTACCATTTTCTGGTTCAACACCAGTTAAAACTTCTGATTTTAAAGTAGCTACAAAATCATAGAATTTTTTAGTAGCCGCTTCAACTTTATGTGCTGTTATTGCAGCAACAGCGAATTCACCTTTTGCTTCAGATGCTTTAGTATCTAGAGCCACCAACATTTGTTCGTTTGTTGATTTTGAAGAATCGTTAGCTCCTTCAAATTTTTCATTCATCAAACCAAAAGCTGATAACACTTCTTTTGACATATTCATTGCCAACATCGCGATGAAAACCAAGTACATTAGGTTAATCATCTTCTGTCTAGGGGTTAATTTTCCTCCTGCCATTTTTTCAAATTAGTTTTTGTGTTAAATAAATATATAGTTAAAAAACTAATTATCCTCTGTTACTCATAGCAGAAAGCATTCCACCATATACATTGTTTAATGAAGCAATATTAGCAGTCATTGATTGCATTTGCTCTTTTAATTTAGCAGCATTTTCAGCGATTTCTTTGTTAGCCTCAGCATTACGAGCAGCGCTATCTAATTGAGCTTTATACAAACCATTTAAAGATTCCATGTTGCTTGCTGCAGCCATCATTTCTTCAGCATATTTCTTTTGACCAGCCATAGCATCTACTGTAGGAGAAATACTTTTAGCAGCACCTTCGAAATTTTTGATGCTGTTTCCTAAGCTTGACATTAACTCACCGTCAATTTTAGCTTCTTTTAACATAGCATCTAATTTTTGCGATAATAATCCTTGAGCTTCTTTTGGATCTTCTTTTTTCGCTTTTTTCTCTGATGGCTCACCACCAGCTAATTCTGGATAAACTAAAGACCAGTCTAAATCCTTCTCTACTGGTTCGAAAGCAGATAAAGCAAAAATTAATGCCTCAGTAACTAACCCAACAGATAACATTAATGTTCCAGTTAACGGTCCTATTTCAAAGTGAGTAATTTTGAATAATGCTCCGATAATTACTACTGCCGCTCCCATACCGTAAGCGAAGTTCATTGCTTTTTTGCTTAAAATTGCCATAATAAATAAATTTAAGTTAAGTTAAAATATAAAATAAATAAAGTTGGTTAAATTATTTTGCGTTACCAGTAACGTCTGTACCCATATAATCTTGAATAGTACGGAAACCGATGTAACTTCTTGCTGAATCTGCATATTCGAAATCACGTGTTCCTACTTGTAAATAGTAAGCTACATCTTTCCAAGATCCTCCACGGATTACTTTACGCATATTCTTTTGATCAGAAACGTTAGGATTCATTGTAGAAACAAACTCATACGCTGTAGGATCATATGATGTTTCAGTCCACTCAGAAACGTTACCTGCCATATTGTACAAACCATAGTCATTAGCTTCATAAGCATTAGCCTCAACTGTATATAATGCTTGATCAGCAGCATAATCTCCACGAACTGGTTTAAAGTTTGCCAAATAACATCCTCTGTCATTTTTAGCATAAGGACCTCCCCAAGGATATGTTCCTGATTCTAAACCACCACGAGCAGCATATTCCCATTCAGCTTCAGTTGGAAGTCTGTAAGTACTTACAAAGTTTTGGTGACGTCTTTTTCTTTCGGCATTGTGATATAAAGTTCTCCATGCACAAAATGCTTTCGCTTGTTTCCAAGTAACTCCAACTACAGGATAATCACCATATGCTTGGTGCCAAAAATAATCGTTATGCATTGGCTCATTATATGAATAAGCGAAATCTTTAATCCAAACAGTAGTATCAGGATACACCATTGAAGAGTCTTGACGAATAAATTGTTTTCTCTTACCCACTTTAGCTTTAGCTGCAGCTTGAATGTCCATCCATCTGTATTTGAAAACTAATTTATTTACATCAATAGTTCTTAAACCATTGTAAGCTTCTTCAGAAGGAATATACATAGAATCCATTACTTCAGTATAACTAGCATCTGGATATTCACTTGTTTTCCATTTTAAAGGAACTTTTTTGTTTAATTTTCTACCAGCATATGGATCATTACCTGAACCCATACTTGTATAGTTATCATACATATACTTGTCATACACACTCATATTAGTAGTGTCAGAGTCTAAGAATGCATAATCACCAATACTTCCACCTTTTTTAGAAGATTTAGAATCTGCACCTGCTCCTTGACCTTGCTCATCAGCAGCAATAGCTAAACGCATTCTAACAATTGAATCTCTTACCCAGTGAACATACTGTCTGTACTCACTGTTAGTAATTTCTGTTTCGTCCATATAAAAAGAACGAACAGTAACGGTTTTAGTAGGCGCATCTTGTACACTAGCTAAATCATCATCTGATTTACCCATAATAAAAGCTCCACCAGGAATCAATGTCATTCCATAAGGTTTCTCAGGATGCCATGCTTTTCCTTTTACACCAACTAGCTGACCATTGTCTTTTGATCCGCAGCTGTATAAAAATGAAATCAATACTGCTAATAAAATGTACTTCTTCATATAAATTTGGGTTATGTATGTATTCATAGTTTTAAGGGCGTAAACCTATTTATTATTTTCTAAAAAAACAATAGCTAATCATAAAAAAATCTTAAAAAATTCTATTTAGACTATTTTTAGATTGATATGCTTGTTAAAAAATTGATTTATATTAAATTTTTTCGCTGTGCTTTCCACCATCTTTCAGGAACTTCTCCACTACAAGCGGCTAAATATTCTTTGTGGGTACAAGGCAACAACGTAGACTTTTTTAATTTATTGTGTACTCCCGATATAAGTGGAATTTCTATCCACCAACGGTCTGTTTTGTCACTTTTATAAAATATAACCTCTTCTTCAAGTGTAACAATATACTTAATATAGTTCTCTTTTGTTCCAAAAGGATATTCATTTGATCTGTAATGAAACCCTTCAATGAAATACCAAATGATTTGTGCTATAAGTACAGATTCATTTTTGGTACTATTATGATTAAAAATTCCAAAAGAAGAAACCTTATCACTTATTCCTGCATATCTTGACAAAACACAGATTTCTTTCCCTGAGAATCCATTTGGTGTAAAATCGATAAAATTAGCAGAATTTGACGACTTTACAGATCTCATATCCACGCTAACCAAATCAGCATCCCTAAAAACAGGTTCAGCTATTGTTGAATCATTTGAAATTTCACCTAATCGATAAGCATCAAAGTATAATTTCTCAATCAAATCTATTTCTTCCTGTGAATTGAAATACGTCTGATATCCTACATTACTATAATTAAATAAATTATTAGGTTCTTCAACAATCATTTTTGTTAAATAAGAATCCGATAAAGAACTTACTTCTTTAGCAAAATCGAACTTACTATCTACAGCTACTAAATTCACCATTTGTTCTAGCTGATCGTAACCACGATAAATTGCATAAGTCAAATCTTGAGAACCACCTATTATAATAGGTATAATTTTATTTTTCACTAAATGAGAAACTGCACTCTTAACCACATAATATGTATCTTCGATAGAATCTCCAGAAATAATATTTCCTAAATCTATAATTTGAGCTTGCCAATTTCCCGGAAAGAGACTATAAAACTCCCTTCTAATATGAGTTAAATCGACCTCTTTATTATGTTCCTCATTTCCTCTGTTTTCTAAAACTCCTATTATCGCAATAGAAACCTCGTTAAAACTAGGAAATTCATATTCAGTATTAAAAACAACTTTTTTACCCAATGCTTGATTATGCAAGCCATTGATAAAATTCAAGAAATCAGTATCATGAGGTTGAAAAAAATCAAAAACCATTTCTTATTTCTTTTTTGCTGTTGCTTTTTTGGTTGTTGTTTTCTTAGCTGCTGTTTTTTTTGCCGGAGCTTTCGCTTCTATCATTTCTTTCACTTTATCTAAAGTCAAAGCAGCTGCATCAATATCTTTGTTTAATTCGATTTTGGTTTTTCCTTTTAAAATTACTGAACGTCCCCAACGTGCTTTTTCCACACGAATTCCTTCTTCCTCCCAGTTATGGATTACCTTATCGATATCTTTTTGCAATTTATCTTCAATCAATTCTGTAATATCTGAAGCCGATAAATTATCGAAGTTGTATTTTTTACTTACGTTGATAAAAATTCCATTCCATTTGATGAAAGGACCAAAACGCCCTACTCCTTTTTGAACATCCATACTTTTATATTGTCCAATAGGTGCATCAGCCTGATTTTTCTCATCAATTAATTCTTGTGCTCTTTCCAAAGTCACATCCAGAGGCTCTTCTCCTTTTGGCAATGAAATAAAAGTTTTCCCGAAACGAACATAAGGACCAAAACGGCCATTATTCACTTCAACTTCTTCTCCTTTATATATACCTAAATTTTTAGGTAGTAAAAACAAATTCAAAGCATCTTCTAAAGTAACCGTACTAATATTTTGTTCAGCTCGTAAACTAGCGAATTGCTTATTCTCATCATCAGCCTCACCAATTTGCACCATCGGTCCAAATTTACCTAACCGAACAGAAACCTGCTTGCCTGACTTTGGATCAATACCTAAAATACGTTCACCACTTTCTCTTTCTGCATTCTTCTCTACATTTTGAACATTTGGATGGAAATGATTGTAAAAATCATTCATCATTTTTGCCCATTCTATATTTCCTTCGGCGATTTCGTCAAAGTCTTGTTCTACTTTTGCCGTGAAATTATAATCCAAAATAGTTTCGAAATTCTTAACTAAGAAGTCGTTAACAATTATACCAATGTCTGTTGGCACCAATTTTCCCTTATCAGAACCCACATTCTCTTTTAAAATCTGAGCAGTAACATCTGAACCTTTTAAGGTAATTTGGTTATACTTACGCTCCTGCCCTTCGAAGTTTCCTTTCTCAACATAATTTCTGTTGATGATAGTAGAAATGGTTGGCGCATATGTTGATGGACGACCAATTCCCAATTCTTCTAATTTTTTTACTAAAGAAGCCTCGGTATATCTTGCAGCTGCTCTCGAAAAACGCTCAGTAGCAGTAATGTAATTATTTTTTAACTTTTCGTTTACTTTTAATGCAGGTAACATTCCTTCCTCTTGTTCTTCATCATCATCATTTCCTTCGAGATACACTTTAAGAAATCCTTCAAACTTTATAACCTCTCCTGTTGCAGTAAACGTTTCTTTATGATTGTTAGCTTCAATTTTTACGTTGGTACGCTCTAATTGTGCATCGCTCATTTGTGAAGCCACAGTTCTTTTCCAAATCAAATCATATAAACGAGCTTGATCTCTATCAATATCAATTGTATGACGTGACATATCAGTAGGACGAATTGCTTCGTGTGCCTCCTGCGCTCCTTTAGATTTTGTATTGAAATTTCTTGGCTTACTATATTCTGCACCATAATAGCTAGTGATTTCAGCTTGTGCAGCTGCCATCGCTTCCTGAGAAAGATTTACACTATCTGTTCTCATGTAAGTAATTAATCCGGCTTCATATAAACGCTGTGCAATTTGCATTGTAATACCAACCGGCAAATACAATTTACGAGCAGCCTCCTGTTGCAACGTAGATGTTGTAAAAGGAGCTGCAGGTGATTTTTTGGTAGGTTTAGTTTCTAAATCTGCTACCTTATATATAGAACCAATATTTTGTTGTAAGAATTTTTCAGCTTCAGCTTTCGTTGCGAAGTTTTTAGGCAACTTAGCTTTGAAAGTTTTTCCAGCCTCATTAGCAAACTCTGCAGTGATACTATAAGACGCTTCTGCTTTAAAATTTTGGATTTCGCGCTCACGCTCTACAATCAAACGCACTGATACCGATTGTACACGTCCAGCAGATAAGCCTCCTTTGATTTTTCTCCATAAAACAGGAGATAATTCATAACCTACTAAACGATCTAATACGCGACGAGCTTGTTGTGCGTTTACCAAATCGTAATTGATTCCACGTGGATTTTCTATTGCTTTTTGGATAGCTGATTTTGTAATTTCGTGAAAAACAATACGTTTTGTTTTCTTAGGATCTAATTTTAATTCTTCCGCCAAGTGCCATGAAATAGCCTCTCCCTCGCGGTCCTCATCGGACGCTAACCAAACCGTTTCGGCATTCTTAGACAAATCTTTGAGCTTTTTAACCAATGCTTTTTTATCCGGAGAAACTTCGTACTTAGGTTTGAAGTTATTTTCAACATCTACCCCGATTTCCTTAGAAGGTAAATCAGCGATGTGTCCGTAACTTGATTCAACCTGAAACTCTTTCCCTAGAAATTTTTCAATAGTTTTTGCCTTTGCTGGCGACTCAACGATCACTAAATTCTTTGCCATTTACTGTTTTATTTCTTCGGCAAAAGTATGGGTTTTTTTTAAATATTGACTTTTTGAAAAAATATTTAGGTCAAAAGATGCTGTTTAATCGATATTACACCTTATTATATAAGTATAACAATCCTAAATAATGTTAAAGAAATCTGACATCTTGTCAGAAAATCAAATTTAGTATTATCTTTGCACGCACATTTTTACGCAAAGGCAATTTATGGAAAAGGAAATTGATGAAAAAAAACAAGGTACTAGCCTAGTTTTACAGGAAAAAGAAGGAAATACCAAAAAACTTTTTATAGAAAGTTATGGTTGCGCTATGAATTTTTCGGATAGCGAAATTGTAGCTTCAATCTTAACAGAGCAAGGTTACAATACCACTCAGAAACTTGAAGAAGCAGATTTAGTATTAGTAAATACTTGTTCAATTCGTGACAAAGCCGAACAAACTGTTCGTAAACGCTTAGAAAAATACAATGCTGTAAAACGTAGTATCAACCCAGGAATGAAAGTTGGAGTTTTAGGCTGTATGGCTGAACGTTTGAAAAGTCAGTTTCTTGAAGAAGAGAAAATTGTCGACATGGTTGTTGGACCAGATGCCTATAAAGACTTACCTAATCTTTTAAAAGAAGTTGAAGAAGGTCGAGATGCCATCAATGTTATCCTTTCTAAAGATGAAACTTATGGTGATATTTCTCCTGTGCGTTTAAACTCGAACGGAATCAATGCCTTTGTATCCATCACCAGAGGTTGTGATAATATGTGTACGTTTTGTGTAGTACCTTTTACCAGAGGTCGTGAACGTAGCCGTGAACCGCAATCTATTATTGAAGAAATACAAGATTTATGGAATAGAGGTTTCAAAGAAATTTGTCTTTTAGGTCAAAATGTTGACAGTTACCTTTGGTATGGTGGCGGATTAAAGAAAGATTTCGAAAAAGCTACTGAAATGCAAAAAGCTACTGCTGTTGATTTTGCCCAGTTGTTAGAAATGTGCGCTATACAATTTCCTAAAATGCGTTTCCGTTTCTCGACTTCAAATCCTCAGGATATGCACGAAGAGGTGTTACATGTAATTGCTAAATATGACAACATTTGTAATTACATTCACTTACCTGTTCAATCAGGAAGTACAAGAATATTAAAAGAAATGAACCGTCAGCATACACGTGAGGAATATATGGAGTTGGTTGACAAAATCAAACGTATTATCCCTGGCTGTTCAATTTCACAAGATATGATTACTGGTTTCCCTACCGAAACTGAAGAAGACCACAAAGACACCTTAAGTTTAATGGAATATGTAGAATATGACTTTGGTTATATGTTTGCTTATTCTGAAAGACCTGGAACTTTAGCGGCTCGTAAAATGGAAGATGATGTTCCTGAAGCGGACAAAATGCGCCGTCTACAGGAAGTTGTTGATTTACAACAAGAGTTAAGTGCAAAACGTACTGCTCGTTTTAAAGATCAAATTGTAGAAGTTTTAATTGAAAAAGAATCTAAAAAATCAGATAAACACTGGTCTGGAAGAAACTCTGAAAATGTGGTAACTGTTTTCCCTAAAGAAAATTACAAACCAGGAGATTTTGTATTAGTAAAAGTAGCTGATTGTACAACTGCAACTTTAATTGGAGAAGCAATTGGATATAGCAACATGCAAAGCAATTAAGCTTTACATCAAGTATTCAAATCATCAAGAAATTTAACAAATGGAAAACGTTCAAGCCATAAAACAACGATTTGAGATCATTGGAAATGATCCAAAATTAAATCGTGCGATAGAAAAAGCCATTCAGGTTGCTCCTACAGATATTTCGGTATTGGTAACTGGAGAAAGTGGTGTTGGTAAAGAAAGTATTCCTAAAATAATACATTCACTATCACATCGTAAACACGGCAAATATATAGCTGTTAACTGTGGTGCCATTCCAGAAGGAACTATTGACAGTGAATTATTTGGCCACGAAAAAGGATCATTTACAGGCGCCACTGCTACTCGTGAGGGATACTTTGAAGTAGCCGATGGCGGGACCATTTTCCTTGATGAAGTTGGTGAATTACCTTTAACTACTCAAGTACGTTTATTACGTGTTTTAGAAAATGGTGAGTTTATTAAAGTTGGTTCATCACAAGTTCAAAAAACCAACGTAAGAATTGTCGCTGCGACCAATGTTAACATGATTGAAGCAATTGAAAAAGGAAAATTCAGAGAAGATTTGTATTACCGATTAAGCACTGTTGAAATTGGTTTACCTCCACTTCGTGAACGCAGAGAAGACATCCATTTATTATTCAGAAAATTTGCTTCAGATTTTGCTCATAAATACAAAATGCCTCCGATTAAATTAGAAGATCAGGCAGTACACTATTTGTTGAAATATCGTTGGAGTGGAAATATTCGTCAATTACGAAATGTTGCTGAACAAATTTCTGTTTTAGAGACAAACAGAGACATTTCTCTTCAAACTTTGACGTCTTATTTACCAACTGAAGGAAGTAATTTACCGTCAGTTATTGGAAAAAAATCCGAAAGTGATTTTTCAACAGAAAGAGATATTCTTTACAAGGTCCTTTTTGATATGAAAAGTGACTTAAATGATTTAAAGAAACTTACTTTGGAACTAATGAAAGATGGTGCCAAAGTACAAGATATAAATCCAAGTTTGATTCAAAAAGTTTACGGAAACACTAAAGAAAACGAAAGTGAAATTCTTTTTGAAGAACAACCAATAGTGTCTGTTATACCAACAGGGAACAAAAAAGTTGAAGATGAATACATCGATGAAGATGACGACGACAACTATATTTTTGCTGACACTATTGAGGAAGAAGATTCATTACGCTTAGACCAAAAAGAAATAGAGCTTATCAAAAAAGCATTGGAACGCAACAAAGGAAAACGTAAAGCTGCTGCAGATGAATTAGGAATTTCAGAAAGAACCTTATACAGAAAGATTAAACAATTCGATTTGTAATTCCAATTTAATATCTTTGGTGCTTTAACATGAGAAAATTCTATTACATATTACTTGCTTCTATTTCTTTTCTTTTAAGCGGTTGTTCCGTATACAACTTTACAGGAACTGGAAAAATTGATGCTAAAACTTTTCAGGTAAATTACTTTCAGAATGTTTCTGAGTTAATCGAACCAGGAATTGAGAGAACTTTTACATTGCGTTTACAGGATTTAATTCAAAATCAAACAAATTTAACCCTTACAAATACAGACGGTGATTTGGTTTACGAAGGTGAAATTGTAGATTATAGAATAAGTCCGATGACTTCTACTGCCGATTTAACAGCTGCTCAAAACAGATTAACTATAACTGTAAACCTTAGGTTCTCAAACAAAAACAAATCGGAAGACGATTTTGAAAAACGCTTTTCATTCTTTTATGATTATCCGGGTGAACAACAACTCACAGGATCGCAGTTAAGAACAGCATTAGACGAAATTTTTGAACGAATTACTCAGGATATGTTCAACGACACTTTAGCCAAATGGTAAACTATGAATGTTGCTGAATTTACATATTTGCTCAACAAACCTGACGCAATCAATGAAAACCAAACGCAAGAATTAAGCAAAATTCTTGATGAGTTTCCGTATTTTCAGAGTGCAAGAAGTCTTTACTTAAAAGGTCTTTATCGTCAAGACAGTTTTAAATACAATAATGCTTTAAAAATTACTGCCGTCTATACGACTGACAGAACTGTTTTATTCGATTTTATTACTTCAGAACATTTTACAGGAATTCAACAAGATGTTTTTGAAGAAAAAGAACAAGAATTATCAAACATTGACATTGTAGAAGATGAAGATGTTGTGATAGTAGATATAAAAGAAGAGATTTTCGAAAACACTTTAGAAAAATCAATTTTATCTTCAATACAGGAAGCAGAACAACATCAAGAAGCAATTGCTGAAAAAACTGAATTAAACGAAACTGAAGTTGAAGCAAATAAAGAAGAAAAAGAAATTGAAACAACAGTAACTTTCAATCAAAGTGAAAAACATTCGTTTCAAGAATGGCTTCAGCTATCAAAATTAAAACCAATTGTTAGAGAAGGCGAAAATGATGCAGATACTTCATCAGAAAAAAATCTAA